>NZ_OZ075110.1:427500-570284 GCF_964186625.1 Asticcacaulis sp. MM231 | reverse complement strand
TGTTTCCTCCGTGATACGCACTATGAATTAATGCGTTTATTTTATGCCAGTTATGTCCGACAATATTATTTATTTTTCAAGAGCCAATCATTACAGAGAAGAGAAAATTTTCGATTGCTGGTAACATGTGTTCGAAAAGAGACATTTTTTCAGACGTTTTTCTCGCGTGAAACCGCGTGGCATTTCCACCAACATGCTGTAGAATATAAGTATATTTTATATGGAAGATACAGGTGGCCACCGAAAGCGTTTTACAGTTTGCAACAGGCGTCGCCTTATTGTGTCAATCATGATGACACCGCCGCGCGGCAGCCATCGCGGCTGAGCCAACCCACAGACAAATTGATTAAATGCGATTTATTGAGCGGATATAGACTGGTCACATGACCTTACGGGCATTAGATCGTGTTCCGATCATGCCGGATCATATCCGAAATCATAAGGTGGTTCCCGCCTGTGGATCGATGTCCAAAATGCCACCTGCAAGATTTTCGTTTCAACGCTATGATGGATGCACAGGCGTGTCCTGATCGGCGCCGATCAGACGTCGACGCCTCACAAAAAAACTTTGTGATCTAACAGCGACTGGATTTCACGCGCGTCCTGCTTTGGACGCCGCTTCACACATAGCCATCAATAGCTACGTGTCGGCAAGCGGCCCGATCGCGGCAGGTACGCCAAAATCTGGCACGCCATCTGCGCTATAACGGATGACCTGAATACGTGTGTGACGGTTAGGATCAAACAGCGGATCCCCCTTGATATCACGATAGTCACGGGCGTGATAAACCAACATATCGCGGCCTTTTTCATCGACGGCAAACCCGTTGTGACCTGGCCCCCAGATATTATGCTCAGGGGAACTCCTGAACACCGGCGCCGGCGATTTCGCCCATGAGGACGGCTCCATGATGTCCGCGTGTTCATTGGCCGTCAGCATACCCAGGCAATAGTTCGCATCCGTGGCTGAGGCCGAATAGGTCAGGAATAATCGCCCATGGCGCGCCAGAAGCGCCGGACCTTCATTGACCTTGTAGCCGATAATTTCCCATGGCAGCGTCGGTATCGACAACCGAACCGGTTTGGCCGCAAAGGTCGTAGGGCCGGCCAAGGGCGCCAGATAGATATTACTATTGGTATCAATGCCAGGTTCATGCTGAGCCCAGCACAGATACCGTACCCCTTTGTGAACAAAACTTGTCGCATCGAGATTGAAGCTATCCCATGGCGTTTCTAACGCCCCCAGAAACGCCCATTGGCCGCTGAGCGGATTTTTAGCGGAATTAGAGAGAACATAGGTTCGGATATGGAACTTGTCGTCACCATCACCCGCAGCGAAATATATGTGCCAACGGCCGTCAAACCAGTGCAGTTCCGGCGCCCAGATATAACCGGCCAGTTTGCCGCTTTCCGGGCGGCGCCAGACGAGGACCTCCTGAGCGTCTCGCAAGCCCGCCAGCGTCCTCGACCGTCGGATCACCAGTCGATCATATTCCGGTACCGAAGCCATCATATAATACCAGCCGTCATCATGCCGAAATATCTGAGCATCGGCGCGCTGACGTACCAGCGGATTAACGATTTTCACGCTGGCCGTGTCCGCCGCCCTAGCAGCTATCTCAGGCGTGATGAGACCAGTGCCGACAGTTGCAATAAGGAAACGGCGGCGTGAAAAAGTATTCATTTTCATTCTTACACGGACAAACTCTGGGCCTCAGATAATGTTATTCTCAAGCAGAGCGTCGTGTCCGTGTTCCCTGTATTTATTGTTCGCTATTGAACTCTTAAGACGTTTAGCAGCCAGCAATATAGTCAGACAAATAAAAATGACTAGGGCATTTCGCTTTTTTAAGACTCATTCAGCGCCGCGTCAAAGCCACGCTCCGGGACGGACGATGTGAGAGCACGTCAGTTAATACGTCAAGTGCCGCCAGATTGCCCCAACCGCGAACGCTTAGCCGGAGAAGTGGAGCGTTTTGTTGGTCGGTATTTCGACCTCATTCTCGCCGACAATTTTCAGATTCGGTAATCCAGAAATCGAATTCAGGAAAAACACGACAAGGGCCGTCACGATTGGCTTCCGACGCAACCGTTCCATCACCGAGATCCTGACCGGGTTGCTAAAAGCCGAGGCCGCTCATCGTCAGGTCGGCTTTGATTTGGCATATTGGCAAAGCCATACGCTATGACGCTTCCTCTGGTGCGTTAACGCACCGCAGATTGAGCCGAGTCTGAGAGCATCCATGCGTGATCACGATCATTGTGGAAAAGCCATGCCCTCGTTGGCCCTGCCATGACATTGAGATAATAAAGATCGTAGCCGTGAGCCGCGCTGACGGGGTGATAGCCCTCCGGCACCATCACCACGTCCTCATCCTCAACCAGAATCATTTCATCTAAGCGTCGGTCATCTGTATATACGCGCTGACAGGCAAACCCCTGTCGGGGATTGATGCGATGATAATAGGTCTCCTCCAGCGCCGTTTCATCTCCCGGTCTCGCGCTATCGTGTTTGTGAGGGGGATAACTCGACCAATGACCGCCGGGTGTAACAACCTCAACCACCAGCAGGCTAAAAGCGGGCTGATCTTCGGGCAAAATATTACGTACATATCGGGTATTGGTGCCCGTGCCTCGCACCTGGCGCACCATCTCGTCCTGCGAAATCGTCCGCGCTGAAAAGCCTGCGCTCCCGGGGGCTGTGCAGACGGCGAGTTCAACAGCACTTTCAGCCACCACCCTATATGGCTCATCCGGCGGCACATAGACGGCACCCGGGGCGACATCCTCGAATACGGTCTTGCGTCCCCCCACGCGACCGAAGTCTGTTTCCCGCACGGTGATATGCGCATCACCGCTCAAGACCACTAGACAAGCTTCACGACTGGCTTCCCGTCCACGATAAGTCTGGCCAGCCAGCAACTTCACCATACGAAAACCGACGTGTTTCCAACCTGCGGATTCAGGCGTGATATCAATCACAACGCCAAACTCGTCGCAAGGCGCTGATTTAACCTTCAGATGGCTCATGGGTTTAGGGCCAATTCCGAAAGGCCGGCGGCTTGTGACAGGTGCTTAAGGGTATCCAATCCCTTCTGCGCATACAATCGCGGATCTGCCCTTTTGGGATCCTGCTCCGCTTCAACAATAATCCATCCGTCGTAACCTATTTTGGCAAGGGCGCTAAAGAGGCGTGCGAAATCGATACTGCCATCTCCGGGTACGGTAAACATGCCTGCCAGCACCCCATTCAGAAAGCTGTCGGCCTGCCCCGCCGTCTCATCAAAGATGCTCTGGCGAATATCCTTGGCATGGACGTGTTGTATGCGATCGGCATGGTGTTCGATGACATCAAAAGGGTCAATGCCTCCCAGAACTGCATGGCCAGTATCGAGTGTTATGCCAACCTGTGGCCCGGTACAGGTAAAAAAAGCGGCCAGGTCGGCCTTATCCTGAACCACCGTCCCGAGATGATAGTGGTAAGCGCATTTCAACCCCTGCGCATAAATATAGTCAGCCACTTCCGTAAGCCGTTGACCGAACACGCGCCATTGCGCCTCAGTTAAATGCGGCCTCTCCTGCAAAGCTGTTTCACGCTGACCATGAATCGCATTGCTGGTTTCGGCAATGATAAACACTGAACAGTTCATAGCCTTAAGAAGGGCCAGATGGGGTTGCAGGGCCTCGATCTCTTCTTGCGCGGTACGCGTCAGGAGTGAAGCGCTATACCAGCCCCCCACGAGATCCAGACTGTACGTCTCCAAAAGAGGTTTCAGGCTTTCGGGCGCCTTAGGGAAGCGCCCTCCGAGTTCGATGCCAACAAAGCCAATCGCCTGGGCGTCTTGCAGAACCTGCTGCAAAGATGTCTCTGCCCCAAGTTCAGGCATGTCGTCATTAATCCAGGCGATAGGGCTGACCCCAAAGCGAATCGTCATTTGCGCTGTCTCCTCCTGATATGATTGATTTTTTTATCGTAGCGCCCGCGTGCTTCACGGACAGCCGCTGTTTGCGACACTTCCGCAATGGCCACATCCCACCACGCACCGCCCAGGGATGAGGATACATCCGGATCCGATTCGATAACAAGGACAGAGGTCAGGTCGCGCGCCTGCGCCTGGACAAGGGCTGCCTCAAATTCAGTGATCGTGGTGGCTTTTTCGGCATAGGCGCCAAGGCTGCGGGCATGGGCCACGAAATCAATCGCTGGCAACGTGCGGTGATAAGACTCTGTAAATCGATTGTTGAAGGGCTGGCTGCCTGTAGAGGTTTGTAGCCGGTGTATACAACCGTATCCCCCATTATCGATCAGAATGATGATAATTTTAATGCCCATCATCACCGCCGTGGCAATCTCGGCATTCATCATCAGGTAGCTTCCATCGCCTACCAGTACATAAACCTCGCGTTCGGGCGAAGCCATCTTGACGCCCACACCTCCGGCAATTTCATACCCCATGCAGGAATATCCATATTCCATATGGTATCCCCCCGACGTTTTGGTTCTCCAGACCTTTTGCATATCACCGGGGAGCCCCCCGGCGGCACCGACAACAACGGCATCATCACCGGCCTGACGCCACAGCGCCCCCAGAACCTGTGTTTCATTGGGCGGGCCTGAGACGGGTGGCAGCAAGGCTGAGTCTACGCTCGCCGTCCATGCACTACGAGCCGCCTGCAAGCTTTTAGAAGACGTCGCCACCCAACCGTCCAGGGCGGCGGATAAACCCTCCATAACCACCTTTGCGTCCCCAACTACCGTCTCGGCTGCAAACTTATGCGCGTCATATGCGGCGATATTAATCTGAATCAGTTTGGCATTGACCCCGAAAAGACCGGCTGATCCCGTCGTAAAGTCCTGCAACCGGGTACCGATTCCAACGATCAGATCCGCGTTTTGTACTGCGAGATTTGCGGCTTGTGATCCTGTCACGCCCAAGCCACCCAGATTGCACGGGTGATCCCAGGGTATGGCCCCCTTCCCGGCTTGCGTTTCTGCAAATGGCAAACCATGACGAAGCGCCAGATCCGATAGGGCTGTCTCCGCCAGAGCGTATTTTACACCCCCGCCTATGATCAAGACCGGCGACGTCGCCGCCTTAAGCCGAGACACCAGATTCGCCAGTTCAGCGGCATCGGGCGCCGGGCGGCGGATGCTCCATACCCGCTTGTCAAAAAAGCTGTCCGGATAGTCATACGCTTCTGCCTGGACATCCTGACAGAGACACAGCGTAACAGGGCCGCAGCGGGCAGGATCGGTCAGGGTGGACATCGCGCGCGGCAGGGCCGAGAGAATTTGCTCTGGACGGGTGATCTGATCAAAATAGGCAGACACAGGCCGAAAACAGGCATTGGCAGAAACGGTTGCGTCACCAAAGTCTTCGATCTGCTGCAGCACCGGATCGGGCCGGCGATTGGCGTAAACATCGCCAGGAAGAAAAAGAACGGGCAGGCGATTGATATGGGCCAGCGCCGCCGCCGTCACCATGTTTGTCGCACCAGGACCTATGGACGTCGTGCAGACGAAGGCCTGCCGGCGGGCTTTTTGTTTGGCGAAGGCGATCGCTGCATGGGCCATCGCCTGCTCATTATGCGCACGGTAGGTTGGCAAGGTTTCGCGCACGTCATAAAGCGCCTCGCCAAGTCCTGCCACATTGCCATGACCAAAGATGGCCCACACGCCCGCAAAATAGGGCAGCACCAAGCCATCTACGTCAACATATTGATTCGAAAGAAAGCGGACAATCGCCTGTGCCGCCGTTTGTCGGGTTGATGTCACGCTGCTGGCTCCAACACCTGGCGCGCTGTACGCCAGGCATGGACCAGATTAGACAGCTTTTGTGCCATGGCTGCAATCGCTTGTTCGTCACTTAAGCGATCACGGAACCACTCAACCGCGACATCGTGGAAGATGGTGCGACCGATAGCGAAGCCCTTGATACACGGATAGGCCGCCGCCACTCGAAACGCCTCAACCAGGCTCTCGGAGGGGGCCGACAGGCCAAGCAGAACAACCCCATGGCAGAGCGGATCGCAGTCTTGAATAACGGCAGAGATATTATCCCATGCGACCTGGCTGACGGCGGGCTCAAGCTTCCACCAGTCGGGTTTTATACCGATCTCATAAAGACGTCGCATGGCACGCGCCACTGTATCATCTCCGGCCTCAATATCCGTCGGCAGAATCACCTCAAGGATCAGCTCGTGGCCAGTCTGTCGGCAGGCGTCAAACAGACGTAAAACTTGCGCCTCTTGTGCCGCCTGCAGAACCGGATCGTCATCAGGATGATAATAGATCAGGCATTTGACGACCTGGTTGCTCGGCCAGCGCAAGATTTCCATGCCAACATCGGCCGAAGACTCAAATGTCAGCGGGCGGGATTTCGGGGTCTCTATCGGCCTACCGATCCAGTAGCCCAGCTTCGCAGCCTCATCCAGGGCCACCGAACCATATCGGCTATCCAGTAAAACACCGAAGCCCGGAGCGCCCTTTGCCGTCGCATGCAGGGCTTTTACGGCGAGTTGCTTGAAGTCCGAAATGCGCTCAGCCCCCACAGCCAGTTCTGCAGCGATCTCCTCAAACTGATCGCGGTGGTCGATCGCCAGGACGGTCAATTCGTCATATTTTGATCGTCGGGTGCTCGCCCAGTGTATGTGGTCGAGTTGCGCCTGCGCTTCAGGTGGCAAGGGATAGGTTGCGGCTGACATAAAATACGTCAGTTCGTCCTGCGTCGGCATGGCCGGAGAGCAGCCGTGACGGGAGACAACGATGGCCCCACACGCATTCCCCCATAAACCACAGGTATAAAGGTCTTGCCCCGTAAGCCACGCCTTCAGAAAGCCGGCTGCAAAAGCATCCCCCGCCCCCAAAACATTGAGTACATCGACAGCAAACCCCGGCACATCTATGCGACGCTCCGGCGCTCCGGACAAGATTGTGCACCCCTTGGCGCCCGTCTTCACGACGATCAGAGCCTGTGTCAGCGCACGTATGGCGTCGAGTGCAAGACCGATATCATCGCGGCCGCCCAAAATACGAATCTCGTCCTCGGTGCCAATAATGACATCGCAAAGCGCAGCCACACTCTGCAGGGTTTGGGTGACAGAACCTTCCTCGATGTAACGCAGCTCACCATTGTCTTTCGGCAGAAGGTTCCAAAGGACAGGCCGGTAATCAATGTCAAAAATCAGCTTGCCGCCTGCTTCGCGTATCAGGCGCGCCGCCTCCAGACTGGCTTGACGCGGCTGATCACGCGACAGATGTGTGCCATTTATCAAAAGCGCGCGTGCAGATCCAATCCAGGCAGCGTCAAGATGATCAGATTGGAGCGCCATATCCGCGCAGTTTTCGCGGTAGAATATCAGTGGGAACGTGTCTTTGTTGACGATACCTAAGAGAACAAGCGCCGTCAGGCGCTCCTGATCTGTCGTCACGCCTTGGGTATCAATGTTTTCTTGAACGAGTTGTTCAAGAATGAAGCGCCCCATATGGTCAGCACCAACCCGGGTGATGAGGCCGGACCTTAGTCCAAGGCGTGAGGCGCCTATAGCTGTATTGGTGGGGCTGCCCCCAACATATTTAGCGAAAGAGGACATATCCTCCAGACGACCGCCGATCTGTTGACCATAAAGGTCAACGCTGGAACGCCCCAGCGTAATAAGGTCGAGGTCTTTGTTAGACACATAGGTGGTAGGTGACCGCTCTGTACTGTCCATTTGGCTTCCTCGTTCCCTCAATCCGCCTTATCGCCCCGACCTGTTCCTGACGGCGACCATCGAAGGTCTTTGTCACGAGGGTCGCAATAAAGGTGGCGGTCTCAGGCATCATGCCATCGCCACTAAGAACTATATTTTCTATTTTTTTTCATTTTGCAATTATCATTTCATTGCCGCGATCATTTTATACTATAATCACAAGCCGTCGGCTTCGGCTGAGGCGAAGGCGTAGCCAACAACCAAGGTTTGCCCAAGGCATAAAGACGCCGTCAGAGAACGGAAAGCGCGCACCTCAGATTCACGCACCTGGAAGGCCTGGACAGACATACGGGCAATAGGATTGACGATAGAATCCGTGATCGAAATAATCGGTGCGCCGTTCTGATGGGCGATCTCGGCGCAGGCCAGAGTCTCTTCGGCGCTAGGTTGGTAGCTGACGGCCAGCATGATATCGACCGGCCGAATGGTGCGGGTTTGCGACTGGGAAAAACCACCAACACCTTCAATAAATATGGTGGGCTTGCCCATTTTCTGAAAGGAATAGGCCAGATAGGCCGCGACAGGAAACGCCCGGCGAAACCCTACGATGTAAAGGGTATCAGCGGCAATGATCCGCGCGACGGCCGCCGATACGTCATCCGCGCTCGTCGTTTCTTTCAGATTCTGCAAGGAGAGGCTGTCAGCATCGACATATTCAGCCAATATATCAGCCCCTCCTGTGGAACTGGCCTGTCCGACTTTTTTGTTGAACTGACGGACCCGCTCGCCGTAACCTAGCGTCATGTTGCTGGCAAGAAGCCCGTCACGGATCACTTTTTGCATCTGACTGGCGCCAGAATAGCCGAGCGCCTTTGCAAAGCGAACAATAGCGGACGGCTGGACGCCTGAGCGCTCAGAAAAGACAGCCAGTGTTTCAAAGGCTAATTCTTCCGGGCGATCCAGAACGTAACTGGCAATCTGTTTCATCCGTTTGCTGAACGAGTTGTGCATAGCCATCACCTGCGCCTTGAGATCCGCGCTGGTCTGGGGAGGCGACATTTTTTTGGGGGCGATTTTGGCTGTCTCAGCCGTGCCTGACTTCATGGCTAATCCTTAGAATGGTCCTGCTTAGAGGTAATTTCTTCTGGCATACCATACAATAATAGATTGAACATTGGCATAAGTTGGTTGCCGGAATATTTTTCCATGTTGACTTATTTTGGAATATTTGTTCCAAATAATGCAATTGTTTTTTTGCCCATGCCTGTCTTGCCGTTTTGAGGGTTAGGTAGCCGGACTTTTTCGTTTAAATCTTTGGTTTGCACCCACCCCTTAACCTCAGAGCTGCTGATCATGTTAGATATCGCCATTTTAGGAGCCGGCCGGATTGGCCGAATACATGCTAAAAATATTGCTGCCCACGCCAAAATGCGTGTGAAGGCGATCGTCGATCCCGTGCCAGACTCTGCCCAAGCTCTCGCCTATCAGGTCGGGGCAGACATTCTGAGCTTGGACGCGGTTTTAAGCGACCCCGGGATAGCGGGTGTCGTGGTGGCCAGCCCCACGGATCAGCACCTGGACCATACGCGCCAGGCGCTGGCCGCAGGCAAGGCTGTCATGTGTGAAAAGCCTCTCGATCTCGATCTGACCGCGGCGCTCGGCGCTGCAGAGGTCATGAGTGGCGACAACGTCCCCCTTCTTCTGGGTTTTAACCGTCGCTTTGACAGGCATTTCTCTACACTTAAGCAACACATCCTAGACGGGCGTATTGGCAGCCTGGAATCCTTGCTGATCGTCAGTCACGATCCATCCCCCCCACCCGTCTCTTATATCAAGGTGTCCGGGGGGCTGTTTAAGGACATGGCGATCCACGATTTTGATATGGCTCGCTTTCTGCTCGACGAAGAACCCGTTGAGGTTTTCGCAACCACCGCCTGTCTGATCGATCCGGCGATAGGGAGCGCTGGGGATTTCGATACGGCGCGCACCGTACTCAAAACGGCTTCCGGCAAGATGTGCGTCATAAGCAACTCACGTCGCTCTGGTTATGGCTATGATCAACGTATCGAAGCCTATGGATCAAAAGGCCTGCTTAAAGCTGACAATCTGACCGAAACCACTGTATCGCACTGGGGTCAGGATGGCGCTCAGGCAGACACCTTCCAGAACTTTTTTCTGTCGCGTTACGCCGACGCCTATCGCGCCGAAGCCGATCATTTTGCCGACATTATCACCGGCGCCTCAAAACCACGCGTCGGCTATCAGGACGCGATTCGCGCCCTCGCCTTGGCTGAGGCCGCGGCCCGTTCAGCGACAACCGGTCAGGTTGTACATCTCTAAAAGGACAAACTGGTATGGCAGCCCCTCCCCCCGTCATCCCCGCCGACATCACGGTGGCGGCTACGTTAAAGCCACGCCGCGAATTGGGATTCTGGGGCGCCCTGTCAGCCAATATGCTCAACATGGTGGGTATTGGTCCCTTCATTACGATCCCCCTCGCCTTGGGAGCCATGGGTGGACCACAAGCCCTGATCGGCTGGATTCTGGGCGCTGTCATATCCCTTAGCGATGGTTTTGTGTGGGCCGAGCTTGGCGCCGCCATGCCGCATTCAGGCGGCTCCTATCAATATTTGCGTCGCCTGTTTGACGAAAAAAAGCTCGGCAACATGTTCGGCTTTTTGTTCTTGTGGCAATCTCTCATGAATGGCCCGCTTAATGTTGCCGCTGGCGCCGTCGGCTTTGTGAGTTATCTCAGTTATCTTTTTCCGCAGCTTAAGGCCACGACCCTGACGCTGTGCGCAGCCGCTCTTTGCCTTTTGAACACATGGCTCCTGTATCGCAACATCCGTAAGATACAGATCATTTCTCTCATCACGACCGCCATCGTGGTCGTTTCCTTGCTATGGATCATCTTCGCCGGCATGACCCATTTCGATGCCCGCATCGCCTTTGATTTTCCGCCCGGCGCCTTCAACATGACCACGGGCTTCCTCATGGGATTGGGTTCGACAACCTTGATCGCGGTCTATGATTACGGCGGATACAGCAATGTGTGTATGCTGGCCGGTGAAGTCAAACAGCCCCGCAAGGTTATTCCGCGATCAATCCTCTGGGCCATCGTCCTGATCGCCTTACTGTATTGTGGCCTGAACCTGTCCATCCTGGGTGTCGTACCCTGGCGCGAAGCCATGGTGTCGAAGGCGGTCGTGGCGGACTTCATGGCCCACCTCTACGGCCGCACCGGCGGCATTATTGTCGCCATCTTGATCATGATCGCGGGATGGGGCTCGGCCTATGTCGTTTTGCTGGGGTATTCACGCATTCCGTATGCCGCCGCGCTTGAAGGAAAATTTTTCAAAATCTTTGCGGCCGTGCATCCCAAGGGCCACTTCCCAACGGTCTCTTTGGTTGTCATGGGTGTTGCCTCAGCGATCGCCTGCTTTCTGTCCCTGAACGCCCTCATTTCGGTTCTTATCGTGGTCCAGACTCTCTTTCAGTATAGTTTCCAGTGCCTGGCCGTCATTCTACGGCGCAAGCAGCTACAGGAGCAATTCCAACAGGATTACCACCTGAGTGGAACCGGCACGGATGCCAAACCCTACAAGATGCCACTCTTCCCGATACCGGCTTTGATCTCACTTGCGGGCTGGATCTATATCGTCACGACCTCCAAGCTGATCTATATCTTTATGGGCATGGGCTTGTTTGCCATCGGCGCAGCGATTTTCCTCGGCTTGGCTTTCCATCAGAAAGACTGGCCCTTTGAGGCAAAGTCATGAAAGCGCTGGATGTAACGGTTGTAGGCGAAATCTATCTCGACCATGTGTTCAGCGGGTTCGCCCGCTGGCCTCGCCCGGGTGAAGAGGTGCTGACAGACGCCTACACCAAGGAACTCGGTGGCGGCGCGGCTACGACCGCCTGCGGTCTGGCCCGGATCGGCCGCTCCGTCTCCCTGATGGGCCTTATGGGTAGCAGCGACACACAGTGGATTTATAACCGACTGAACACATTCGGCGTACTCCATGACAGCCTGCTTGCGATGGAGGGCGCCACAGGCGTGACCGTGAGTGTATCGACCCTTCAGGATCGTAGTTTCTTTACCCACACAGGCCTGAACCGCGACCTCGGGGCACACTTGATGTCTGATCAGGCCGTGGGGCATATGACACGTGCGCGTCATGTCCATTTTTCCATGCCTCTGAGCCGTGAGGTGGCTGAACACATGTTGCCACGCCTAAAATCGGCGAACTGCACCACGTCACTGGACGTGGGCTATCAACCTGAGTGGCTGGGCGATCCGGTGAACGCCGCCACACTGCGCGAGATAGATCATTTCCTGCCTAACGAGAAAGAAGCCGAGCTGTTGTGTGGTCAGGCCAGCGAAGACAGCTACTTCAGCCGCACAAAAGCCTTAGGCCTGAGGGCCACCACATTAAAACTGGGAGCACGCGGCGCTATGACGGAATACGCCGGCCAACGCTATCATGCGCACCCGCCCATCGTTAAGGCCATCGACACCACGGGGGCGGGCGACGCGTTCAATGTCGGTTTTATTGACGGACTTCTGGACGACTGTACGCCCCTTGTCCGCCTGCAGCGCGCTTGCATAAGCGGCGCCCTATCCACGCAATCCGCAGGCGCCCTGAACGGGTTGCCGCCACTTTCTATGTACAGGAGTTTTTATGACCAAACCTACGAACGGGCTTAACGGCAAAGTATCCCTGATTGGTGGAGGCGGCATTCGAACACCTCTTGTTATTTTCGGCATTAATGACATTGCCCAAAACCTGGGTATCCGGGAAATGGCGCTTTATGATCCCGACGAAAACCGGGTTCAGCTCATGGCGGCTCTGGGGCGGGCTATCGTCGCCCGCGAAGGGGGCACACTCAAGATCACTGTCGCCGACAAGATAGAGGCCGCTGTCGAGGGTTGCGACTACATCATGAATTCCATCCGTGTAGGCGGCATCACGTCGCGTGCCGCGGACGAACTGGCGGCGATTAAAAACAATTATCCGGGCCAGGAAACCACCGGCCCCGCCGGCGCGGCGATGGCACTGCGGACCGTGCCCGTTGTTCTCGAACAAGCGCGTATTGTTGAAAAATATGCCCCTGAAGGCTGGATAGTCTCCTTCACCAATCCGGCCGGACTCATCACTCAGGCCTTGTCCACCCATACGAACGCCAAGGTCGTTGGCATATGCGACACGCCGACAGAACTGATGCATCACATTGCCAGGGCCTTGGGCGCCCGCCATGATGAGGTGCATTGCGAATATATAGGCCTCAATCATCTCGGTTGGATTCGCAAAATCCGCCTGCGCGGCGAGGACATCACCGCCCAGGTTCTGGCGGATGATGCGCTTCTGGCCAGTTTTTATCATGTCCCCTTATTTGACGGCGATATGATACGCCAGTTGGGCCTCATCCCGACAGAGTACCTTTATTTCTATTATAATCGTCGCAAGGCGCTGGATAAGCAAAAGATGCATGGTGGAAGCCGCGGTGCCGAGGTTGAAAAACTCAATGAATCGCTACTGAAAGCCCTGGATGCAGAACTGCGCGCCGGCTCCAATCAAGACGCGATCGCCACCTATGCCGCCTATCTCAACCGACGGTCAGGATCTTACATGCGCCTCGAAGCCAAGGGCGGCTCGGCTTTTGACGCTGAGGCAACCTTTGATGAAGATCCCTTCCGTGTTGCCAGCGGATACCATAAGATAGCGATGGATGTGATTACAGCGCTGAGCTCTGAGGCGCCTTCTCGCATCATAGTCAACACGCGCAATAATGGCACCTTGAGCGATCTAGCCGCTGCTGACATTATCGAAACCCCCTGTCAGGTGAGCCGAAACTCTATCATCCCAGAACCGCTGGGTCGTTTGCCGGACGAGGTCAAAGGTTTGGTCCATGCCGTCAAAGCCTATGAGCGGGCAGCCATTAAATCAGCCATGACAGCCGCCGACCATCAAGACAACGCCCTTTCCCATCCTCTGGCCAGGCTGATCGCTCGCAAAGCCTTCCTGCTGCACCCGGCGATTGGCGATTGGGAAGCCTCTGATCCCCTTTTGCATGACCTTTTGGATCCGACCTGCATCCACTGTTAGTGCCTCTCGCCGGCTGGGATTTTTTGTGTCCTTTCTGCATCATTTCTAACAATTTCAGATAACCTTGCGCAGAACTGCGCAAGGTTATTTTATTTTATCGTTATTAATCAACATATTAAAGCTACCCTTAGCCTTCGGAATATTTTGAAATAAAAATAAATTATTTTGACTTTATGAAATTTTTATTCCAACTTTCAGACACAGTCTTGACTCTCAGGATGTCAAACATACGCAACCCGCCAAACCGGCACCTCGACGAAACGACCTTCGTTTCGCCAAGTTTATCAACCTGGCCCCGAGAGATCTGGACACGTCACCTATGTGGGTCGCCTTACACACCCGCTACCGGTGTTGCCACAAACGGAACCGTTCTCCGTTGAGTCAGCGCCGGAATCCTTTGTTTCACCGTCCGTCCAGCGCGCCTGGACCTGCCCTTATGTCATTCTAGCCCCAGGATACGATCATGCGAAAGACATTCACCGCCACGCTTATGAGCGCCACGGCGCTCGGCTCAGGCGTATTGACCCTAGGCCTTCTATGTGGCTCGGCATGGGCGCAGGAGGCTGCACCCGATGCGAAGGCAGCAGAAACAGGCAGCACCGAGGTCGTGATCGTCAGCAACCGGTTCACAGCGAAAACAATGCAGTTGAAATCGGACAATTCAATTTCCGTCCTTTCAGCGGCCGACCTTCAGCGTACGGCTGTGCACAATGCGGCAGAAATTCTTGGTCTCATGCCGGGCGTCAACGTCATGATGACCGGCAACTCGTTCATTGGCGGTATCGACGGTGCGTCGCGCGGTGAAGGGCAGTATGTCTCGATCCGCAGTATGAATTCGGAGTACAATGTCAACCTGATCAACGGCGTGGCCGTGGCCCAGGCCCAGCCCTATTCGCGCGGGGTTCAACTCAACCTCATTCCGCCCTCCGGCCTGCAAACCATTGTTCTCAATAAGACATCGACCGCCAATATGGATGGCGACGCGATCGGTGGAACGATTGATTTCCGCACGCCAACGGCGTTTGACTTCAAGGGCAAGCAAAGAGGCTCGCTCTCTGTAAGTGGCAATTTTGAAAGCCAGGCGGACGATCTGGGTGCAGACAGCACCGGTTACGGCGCTGCGGCCGACTTTTCGCGCAAATTCGGCGCTGAAGAGAATTTCGGTGTCTATGTCAGCGCCTATTACAATCTGCGCCACTACGCCAATTCGGAACTCGGCGGCGTTATGGAAGCGTCCGGCGGTGACCGGGCCTACGCCCTGTCCTATGTGGACGCCAATGGCAATATCCCGTCAGGCATGGACCCCATTCAGGATCTTATCCTGACGGGCTTCAATGTCGGCGTTTCCAGCGGCCATACCGAACTCTGGGGCGGCACGGTATCACTTGATTGGCGTCCGGACGTGGATACCAGCTACTATATGCACCTCACCTACGCCCATGACTGGACGACACAGAATTCGAGCCTCAATCAAATCGTAGGTGAAGGCACGGTGCGCAATGAAGGCACCAGCCCCCTGGATGCTGACGGTAACCTTAAAGACGGCTATATCGCCGTTGGCAACGGCCTCTATCAAACGACCATCCCGGCGGTATCCAACCGTCTGTGGTATGAAACCAACCCTCTGCACTCCAATCTCAGCACGCTCGACCTGGGTGTAAAGAAGCGCGTCGGCAAGTGGCACTTTGAACCGAACGTCTTCTACTCCTTCGGCCGCAACGACCGCCCCAACCATCTGGAAATGTGGACCACCTCTATTCCCGCCGGTTCCACCAGCAGTGGTGCAGCACCTTACGGAGCCGCAACGCTTGTCACCTATGGCGCGGATAATTTCCCGGTCGCCCACCTGACGCCCGGCATGGAGTCTACAGCCCTCAATCCCGGCACCATGCCAGCGCCTTGCTGTTATGAAGTGACATCGGGTCTCAGCCAGCAGGAAAAATACGGCGCGCGCTTTGATGGCGGCTATGACTTCGACCAGAGGCTTCTGCAATCGATCTCGTTTGGCGCGAAATACGTAACGAGCAACCGCGATGTCAGTAATCGCGATTATACGGTCACAGACCCCGATCCGGCGTCCAGCCTCGGCGCCGATACAGCCGCCATCATCGGTTACTATCCCGGCTTCCCTGGCAAGTATGATTATCTGGTGCCTATCGTCAACCATCAGGTCGTCGCCGCACGCTACAACGCACTCACGGATACTCAGGCAAAGCTTGATGCCGCAAGCGACATCTGTACCGGTGGCGGTACAGCACTGGGCGTGCTTACCAATTACAACTGTAACACACTGTCGGGCACCGAGACCGTCAGCGCGGCCTATGTGATGGGCAAGTTCGCAACAGATACGCTCGAAATCATCCCCGGCATCCGATACGAGTTGACGGACGTCAAAAATACCTACTGGGTGCGCAACTTCGAGCCCGATCCCGATGATTCGACGAACGTGATTGAAGTACCGGGCGAATTCCAGTCCAATAAGGCCAGCTTTACCAAGGTTCTTCCAAGCGTATTCCTGAATTACCGTCCTGACGCCAAAACGGTCTATCGTGCCTCGATCTGGACGAGCTACACGCGTCCGCCGATGTTTCAGCTTGGGGGCAGCTCCAGCAGCAAATACGATCCGTCGACCGGCACGACCACCATCACAAAAGGCAATCCTGACCTGAAAGCGATCGATGCGGTCAACTTCGATGCCAACGGCACGTGGCGCACCAGCAATGGCGGCTATTACGGTGTTGGTATTTTCTACAAAGACTTGAGCAACTATATTTACGACAGCGGCACCGGCTATATCAACAGTGCCACCTCGGGTAGCGGCGCGGTTTTGATCAGCCAGCCGAAAAACGGCGGCGATGCCTCGGTCCTGGGTATCGAGTTTGAAGGGCAACAGAAATTTGACGGCATGCCCGCGCCTTTCAATGGCCTGTCGATCGGTGGTAATCTGGCCTTACAAACCTCCAAAGCCGATATTGGCACCAGTTGGGGCCATGATGAGCGTATGCAGAACGCTCCGGACGTGACGGCCAATCTGGGTCTTTACTACGCCCGCGAAAAGGTTACGGTCGATATCACCTACCATTACTCCGGTGCCTACGTTGCCAATTACGACGTTCTGGGCAAGGGCGGCTCATGGGACAATCTGTGGGTTGATCCGGTACAGCATCTCGATGTGCACGCAGGCTATGATTTTGGCGTCGTTCAGCTTGATCTGTCCATCGCCAACCTGTTCAAGAACTACACCTACTATTCCCATATCGGAGAAAAATCCAAAGCCATTTCCGATATCATTCAATCGGGACGTACGGCTCTGCTGACCTTGAAATACGCCTACTAATCCGGCACCGTCTCCCAGGGCCTGAACAGCCAGGCCAGGTCACCGGAACTCCGGGCAGCATGGCTGTCCGGAGCTTTTTTTCGCCATTAGCAGTGTTCAAGAGCGCCACCATGATCTCACGCCGCCAACTCCTAGCCACCGCAACAGGCGTGGCCGCCAGCCTGCCCTTTCACGCCATCGCCGGCGCGAAACCTCTACGCTATACGTCCTTCGTCGACCCGATGATCGGCACGGGCGGGCACGGGCACGTCTATCCAGGGGCCAGCTTGCCCTTCGGCATGGTGCAGCTCTCGCCCGATACGGACAACGCCAGATGGGACGCCTCTTCGGGCTACTATATCGAGGACAAAAGCCTCCTTGGCTTTTCCCATACCCACCTCTCCGGTACGGGCGTCGGTGATATGATGGATCTGCTCGTGGTGCCGCGGATAGGCGAGGTCAGCCTCAAGCCAGGCACGCTTGAGGCGCCGGAAGGCAGCTATCGCGCGCGCGTGAGCCACGAGCAGGAAACGGCCGCGCCGGGCTATTACAGCCTTACCCTCCCTGATAGCGGCATTCACGCCGAACTGACGGCCTCTGCCCGCGCCGGGCTGCACCGCTATACCTTTCCGGCCGGACGGCCCGCCCATGTGCTGCTGGACTGGCAACACGGGGCGCGGGAAGATGTCTACAAGCGCCCGGTCGTCTATCTCGCTCACATGGAACGCGTTTCAAATGACACGATTGTGGGTACACGTTGCGTCAATCAGTGGGCTGACGGCCGGATTCTCCACTTTGCCCTTAAGGTCTCACAACCCTTTGACTCTTTGGAGCTCTTTAGCAAAGATGAGCGGGTAGACGGCGAGCGTGTTGAAGGCGATTGCCTGAAGGCCGTGCTCAAATACGGTGAAGGCCTCTCGGCTCCTCTGATGGTCAAGGTGGCGGTGTCGGCGGTGGATATCGCGGGCGCTCTGAACAATCTGACGCACGACATTCCAGACTGGGATTTCGAAAGCTTGCGTCAAGCGGCGGACAGGGCATGGGAAAGCGAATTGTCACGTATCCGGGTCGAAACGCCCCATGATCAAGACCGCAAGATCTTCTACACAGCTCTTTACCATGCCCACATGGCGCCAACCCTCTTCTGCGATGCCGATGGACGTTACCGCGGCATGGATTCGGCCGTGCACAAGCTGCCGACAGGGCGCAACAACTTTTCGACCTATTCCCTCTGGGACACCTATCGTGCCTGGCATCCCCTGATGACCCTCATAGCCCCGGAACGGGCCGCGATCTTCGCGCAAAACCTGATAGACCAGGGTGTGGAGAGCCCCTATGGTCCGGTCGTATGGCCATTGCAGGGAAGAGAAACCCACTGCATGATCGGCTGGCACTCTGACTCGGTCATCGCCGAAGCTATCGTTAAGGGCCTGCCAGGTATCGACGTGCAAAAAGCCTGGCGCCTTTATAAAGAGCTTGCCTTCAAGACCTCAACCTCAGGTCTGGATGCCTATCGTGCTCAGGGCTACATCCCTGCGGACCAGGAAGATCAGTCGGTTTCAAAAACCATCGAATACTGCCATGATGACTGGTCGATGGCACAGATCGCTGACGCGGCGGGCGATAAGCCGGCGGCCTCCGCCCTTCGCCTCCGTTCCAAAAACTACAGGAATGTATTTGACACGAACACGCAGTTCGCGAGGCCCCGCTTAAAAACAGGCGCGTGGGCCGAGCCTTTTGACCCTCGCGGCATGGGGCATGACCCTAAGGTCTGGTGGGATTATACAGAAAGCAATAGCTGGCAAGCCACGTTTGGCGTCCAGCATGATATCTATAGCTATATGGCGCTGTTCGGGGGCGATGCGCAGTATGAAGCCAAGATCGACGCCCTGTTCAATGCATCCTCCGACCTGCCATCTGATGCCCCACCGGATATGACAGGCCTGATCGGTCAGTACATTCACGGCAACGAGCCCAGCCACCATATCGCCTATCTCTATGCCTATACCGGTTCACATTATAAAACCCAGGCACGGGTTCGCATGTTGTTAAGATCGCAATACCGCGCCGATCCCAACGGCCTGGCTGGCAATGAAGACTGTGGTCAGATGAGCGCCTGGTATATTCTCAGCGCCATGGGCTTTTATCCCGTCGATCCGGTCAGTTGTATCTATGTCTTCGGATCACCACTCTTCAGGCGCGTAGAGATTCCGCTCGCCAATGGCAAGACACTGCGTATTCTGGCACCGCAAACCAATGAGGCCAACATCTACATTCAAAGCGTTAAATGGAATGGCAAACCGCACTCACGGTCCTGGATCAGTCATGCCGACCTCATGTCAGGCGGCGTGCTGATGTTCGAAATGGGCCCCAAACCCAATCTTAAGTTTGGCGCGGACAAGGCGCATAGGCCCCCCTCGTTCACGGTGGTTTAGGGTGACAAGGCGCCGTCAGCGCCGCATCACCTTGGGGCTACGGGCAGTAAGGCGCGTAGCCAGCGCTTGGGCAGGAAACGCCACAGCCCGGCGAAGCAGATCAAGCCGATACCAACATAGGTCCAGGCATCGACATGATCGCCAAAAAGCACATAGCCCAGGCCAACACCCCAGAGCATTTGGGAATATTGTGTCGGCGCCAGATGACTGGCCGGCGAGAGTCGCGAAGCGTACATCATCAGCATGTTAGCCAGGGCGGCCAGCAGGGCGTATCCGCTAACAATCACCCATTCCCAAAGGTCAGGCGGGGTGTAGCCAGGCAGCATGAGTAAGAAGCTTACCATCATAGGGCACAGCACACCGGCGCCAAACAAGGTGATCCGCTTTTCACCGTCCCGCGTGTGCCGCAAAAGCACGAACAGCCCTGCCCCCGATAAGCCACACAGCATGGCAGCTATGTGGCCAATGCCAATGTCACGGAATCCCGGTCGCAAAACTGTCACTACGCCGACGAAGCCCAGGATAACCGCGAACCACGCCTTCACATTGACCCGCTCTCGTAAAAACAGCACGGACAGAATAGTGATAAGGAGCGGCATCAGGAAAATCAAAGCAAAGGCCTCGGCCATTGGCAAATGGCTAAAAGCTATGATGCTGGCGAACATATTGACGGTCGCAAGCCCGCCTCGCAACCACCAGGTCGCCGGCCGCCGCGGGCGTATAAGATCACTGAGCCTGTCACCGGGTCGCCACATCAAGGGTAAAATCAGAAATGACAAGGCACTGCCATAAAAGCCAAGCTGCCAGGGCACAACACGCCCCTGCAGCGCCTTGACGCAGGCATCACTCAAAGCGAACGCCGCGTAGGCCAAAAGCGCAAAGGCTATGCCTGAGCCTAAGAATGATCCTACCCGCCTCATAACGTGATCGGACCAGGGCTTACATGCCGAGCCGTATCAAGTCTGGGGTCAGCGTGGCCATGAAAAAAAGGGGTGCAAAAGGGACTAAACATATTGGTGGAGGCGATAAGGTAAGGCTGCGTCTAGACTATGGCACATACCCGCATTGCGCAATCAATATTCTACGAATTATTAAATTGGAATATTTATTGCGCGGCCTGTCTCTCTTTGTTAAAAAAGTCGATAACGCTTTGTGGCCCAACACCAGATGGGGTTCGCTGGCTGGACATGCTTATCTTGTGGCAACTATCATGCGAAAGTTTGAGGCGCACATGTCTATAAACCGACGAGACCTTTTGGTAGGTGGCAGTACTCTGGTTGCGGCAGGTCTGGCCTTTGGGCGTCCGGCTTTGGCTGTTGAAGCCCAGGGGGCTTCGCCGCGGGAGAGCCTCCTGCTCGATAGCGGCTGGCGCTTTCATGAGGGCGACGTGCCCTTCCCCGACATTTTATCTCAGGACGATTCCTACGATAATGCCAAGGCCGGCAAGGCGTGGGGCGCTGCGGCGCCGACCTTTGACGACTCAGAGTGGCCCATTGTACGCCTGCCCCATGATTTTGTCAGTTTCCAGCCCATTGAAGAAGGTTTCAATCGCGCCCAGGGCTATCGAAAGCGCGGCATAGCCTGGTATCGTAATGTCTTGCGTTTTGAGCCCGACGATACGGCTAAGCACATTGAACTTCAGATTGAAGGCGTCGCCACCCACGCAACCATCTGGTACAACGGTAACGTTATCGCCCATAACTGGAGCGGGTATAACAGTCTCTACATCGACCTGACCCCCTTTACAACTTACGGCAGCGCGCTCAACACCTTAGCCATACGCGTTGATGCCGAGGCTATGGAGGGCTGGTGGTACGAAGGTGGGGGCCTTTATCGTACGGTGCGCATCGTCAAGCGCCATCCGGTTCATATCATCACCGATGGGGTCTTTGCCCATCCTGTAAAACTGGCGTCCGGCTGGACATTGCCTGTGGAGGTCACGCTTTATAGCGCGGCAAAAGACAACAGAAACCTATCTGTAAAGGTCAGCTTGAAAGATAAAGAGGGTACGATCATCGACACCGAGACCCTATCCGTCACGGTGCCGGCCCTCGATCAAAGCCTGGCTAAGCTAAGCCTCAGACACGATAGTCCTGCATTATGGAGTGTAGAGAGCCCGACGCTCTATACCGTCGAAACCTGCGTCATGGACGGCGACCTATGTGTGGACAGGCTCGTAACGACCTGCGGCTTTCGCACGACGCGGTTCGATGCACAAACAGGCTTTTATTTGAATGACGAGCCGCTCAAAATTCAGGGTGTGTGCATCCACCAGGATCATGCCGGTGTAGGCACCGCGATACCCGATGCCCTTTGGGATTATCGTATTCGGCGTCTTAAAGAGCTGGGCTGCAACGCCGTGCGTTGCACCCATAACGCGCCCTCCAGCGTCGTTCTTGATCTTTGCGACCAGTATGGTTTGCTGGTCATGGACGAGAACCGCCTCTTTAATCCCTCTCCGGAGTACATGGATCATGTACGCTGGATGGTGCGGCGTGATCGCAACCATCCGAGCATTATCCTGTGGTCAGTGTTCAACGAAGAACCGATGCAGGGCTCGGCTGCCGGATATGAAATGGTGAGGCGCATGGCCCACGAGGTGAAACGGCTCGACACCTCGCGCCCCGTGACGGCCGCCATGAACAGCGGCATGTTCTCTGCGATAAACGTCTCTCAAGCCGTCGATGTTGTCGGTTTTAACTATCAGCAGGACAAGTATGACGCTTTCCACAAGGCGCATCCCGATATTGCGCTGACCTCGTCAGAGGATACCAGCAACTACAGTGTCCGCGGTGCCTATGTCACGGATAAGGACAGACGGCTGACGTCTGGCTATGACGATCCTCCGAAGGGATGGGCCACGCACCGTGGATCCTGGAAGATGATCGCAGAACGTGACTTCATCGCTGGTGGCTTTGTGTGGACCGGTTTCGATTACCATGGTGAACCCTCACCCTGGGGATGGCCGACCAATTCTTCGATGTACGGTATTATGGACCTGTGCGGCTTTGAAAAGGATGCCTTCTACATTCACCAGACGCAATGGATAAAGACACAGCCGGTTCTTCATATCGTGCCACACTGGAACTGGGTGGGCCGTGAGGGCCAGCCGATTAAGGTCATGGTGTGCGCCAACAGCGATGATGTTGAGCTCTTTCTAAATGGACACTCACTCGGAAGACAGGTGGTCGATACGTACGAGATGAATTTTTGGCAGGTTCCCTACGCACCAGGGCGCCTTGAGGCGTTGGCCTATCAGGCCGGTAAGGTCGTCGCCCGAACGCGCGTGGCGACCACCGGCGAAGCGGTGGCGCTTAAGGTGACGCCAGACCGGAAAACCGCCAAGGGCGACGGACTTGACGCGGTGGCTTTTCGCATTGAGGCGGTGGACGCCCGTGGACGCGCCGTCCCCATCGCGCAAAACCTTGTGCATTTTTCCGTAACCAACGGCGAAATTATTGGTCTTGGCAATGGCGATCCCAATAGTGCGGCCTCGGAAAAGGGTAACCAACGCGCCCTCTTCAACGGCCTGGCTCAGGTGATCGTACTGACGCAGGCGCACGCAGGTGATTTGATCTTACAGGCACAAGCCGAAGGGCTAAAAGCCGCGACATCTCGTGTCGGGATCGCGCCACTGCAAGCCCCGGCGCGCCAGGCGACCACCACATCTGTTCAAGTCCTTGATTATTGGTATGACGCTCCGCCAGAGATTACGCGGGAAGACGCGCTCAAGAACAGACTTATTGATATGACGTTGTGGCACGATTTCGGGCCGCGTGAGTTGCAAGCCGGGCAGCCCCAAGATGGCTATACACTCGTTTCTGCCCGTTACACGCCGTTCGCCAAGGTGCAGGCCGAGGGCGGTATCATCGACTTTCCCCGCCTAACCGGCGCCGTGGACGTTTATGACGACACCACCTTGATCGGCACCAAAGCCGATCCTGCCGAAGGTTCTTTAAGCGTTAGCTTGCCACCCAGGGCAGGCGAGCGGCGCATCAATCTGCTATTTAGAACCCTGGCAAATATGCCCTATGCCTTTCAGCAAAACGTGATTGTCCGTCAGCGGTTCCAAGCGTTCTGAGTCATGACCGTGCGCAGAAAGCATCAGCCGCACCGGCCTAAAGTCGGCCTCGTACATGACGTCTGGCCCTTATGGAGATGGAAGAACATAATGCGCTTATGGCTTATTCTGACTTCTCTTGCTCTGACGCTCTTTGCAAGTCATGAGACCCAAAGCGCCGATGTCTCGGTTACACACGCTGCAGATGGCGCAGCAAAAGTTCTGTCTGTTGACTACAATAACGAGACGGGTCAATGGCAGGATGTCAACTGGTGGCAATCTGCCAATGTGTTGACGGCCCTTATAGATTATATGCAGGCCACTGGTACGGAGGCCTACCTGCTGATCGTGAAGGATAGCTTCAGGAAAAATCAGTCCTATCAGTTCGGTGACTTCAAGGGGGACTCAACCGATGATACGGCCTGGTGGGCTTTAGCCTTGATAGATATGTACGATCTGACTCATGACCCTATGTATCTCGATCTGGCACGCACAGACGAAGCCTATATTCGTGGCTACTGGGATGAGGTTTGTGGCGGCGGTATTTGGTGGGATGTAACCAAGACCTACAAAAATGCCATCAGCAATGAGCTCTATATAAAACTCACCGCGGCGCTCCATAACCGGACGATAGGAGACACCGTCTATCTTGATCGCGCGATCGCCACTTGGCGGTGGCTGCAAGCCAGCGGCATGGTCAACCCAAATAGCCTGGTCAATGATGGCCTTGATACCCCTACATGCACCAACAATGCGGGCGCCACCTATACCTACAATCAAGGCGTTATTCTGGGTGGCCTGACCGAACTCGCGATCGCCACTGAAGATCAAGCCTATCTGAAAGAGGCACAGAAAATCGCCGATGCCGTCATTGCCAGCCCGCATCTCTCGCCGGGCGGCATTCTTACGGAACCTTGCGAGCCGCTTTCGACCTGCGACCTCGACAGCACATCCTTCAAGGGCATCTTTGTGCGCAATCTCGGCGAATTGAGCCGCGTCATCGGCCATCACCCTTATCGAACCTACCTTATGACCCAGGCACAAACGGTCACCCGACAAAATAACGACGGCGCCAGCGCCTACGGTCTGCATTGGGCCGGACCGTTTGATATCAGGAGCGCCGGCCGGCAGCACAGCGTTCTGGATCTGTTTAACGCTTTGCAATAGGATCATAAGATGCCTGATCATTCTGAGATAAAAAGGCTGGTTATCGTTGGCGGGGGTACGGCGGGATGGATGACAGCCGCGTTTCTGACGCGTTTTTTTTCCCCCCATCAGACGACCATCACCCTTATTGAATCCGCCGACATCAGCACGGTCGGTGTGGGTGAGGCCACCATCCCTCCCATACGCGCTTTTAATCACAGCCTCGGCATAGACGAGGCCGAGTTTATGCGCGCCACGCAGGCCACCTTCAAGCTCGGCATCGAGTTTTGTGGCTGGCGTGAACCCGGCCACAGCTATATGCATCCGTTCGGATACACAGGCGCCAAAATTAATGGCCATTCATTTCACCCCTTCTGGATCAGAGCCCGGCAAATGGGTCAGGGGCATGCCTTTGCCGACTACAGCCTGAACACCCTGGCTGCCTATGCCGGTAAATTCGACTGGCCCTCTGCGGATCCTGCATCACCCAAATCCACCCTGGCCTATGCCTATCATTTCGATGCAGGCCTTTATGCCGCCTACATGCGTCGTCTGTCAGAATCACGCGGCGTGCAGCGGCTAGAAGCGACCATTACCAAGGCCAAAAGAAATGTTGAAGACGGTGGTATCGACACCTTGTGTTTCAGCGATGGCCGCGAGGTGGCGGGCGATTTCTTTTTCGATTGTTCAGGCTTCCGCGCCTTACTCATCGGCGAGGCAATGAATGTCCCCTTTGAGGACTGGTCGAACCACCTGCCCGCCAATCGCGCCGTGGCCATACCGTCAGGGCGGAGCGAGGACATTAAACCTTATACCCAATCGACCGCGCAAAGTGCCGGCTGGCACTGGCGTATCCCTTTACAGCATCGCACGGGGAACGGTTACGTCTACGCCAGCGACTTCATCAGCGACGAAGCCGCTGCGGCAAGTTTGATTCAAGCCCTTGATACGCCCCCTAGGGCAGATCCGCGCGTCCTGAAATTCACAACAGGGCGTCGTCAAGCCTTTTGGGTAAAAAACTGCCTGGCGATAGGTCTATCGGGAGGCTTTCTCGAACCCCTTGAATCGACCAGTATTCATCTGATTCAGAACGCACTCACGCGATTATCCACGGTATTTCCGACGCGCCGGATAGATGGCGTGTCCGCGAGGCTTTACAATCGCGTCATGAGCGAGGAGTTTGAAACGATCCGCGATTTTCTGATCTTTCATTATCACGTCAATGGTCGCCACGGCGAACCGATGTGGGATTATCTACGTCATATGAGCATTCCCCCATCATTGGCCGAAAAAATAGACTTGTTTTGTGAGCGGGGGCTGACCTCTTTTCCAAATCAAACCGTATTTCAGGAGGAGAACTGGATGTCCGTCATGCTGGGCCAAGGCCTCGTGCCGCAAACCTTTGATCCACTGGTCGGTGGGGTCCCAGAAGCGGGCATGCTGGCAGCCCTGAAACAAATCCATCAAACATGCCTGCAGGCATTGAGCGAAATGCCCGCCCACACCGTCGCATTAAAGACAGCTCAAAGGACTTAGACCATCATGTCCGTGAGGCCTTAGCCAATTGAAGTGGCCCGCCTCGAAGTGTCAACTAAGGCGTCAAGCGCAACGGGGGTTGCTCATAGGGAGCCTATCCCCAGACACTGGAGGCGGACCATGGAACAGACTACACTCTTTGTCGGGTTGGACGTACATAAAAAAACGATCGCAGTGGCTCAGGTTGATGGAGCCGCGGGTGCAGACGTTCGGTTTTACGGAACTCACTTGTCAGATTTCTTTCACAGCGCGAGTTTTTTTTCGTCGCTAAGTTTTTATTCCCCGGGAGATTGTCAATTCAATACGATAAAAAAATTCGTATTGAATTTGGGTGAAAATGTGGCCTCGCGTGGCGAAAAACTTGTTCCAGGCAACGACAAAATATGAGAAAATTGTCGATACCATTTTGGAAAATAGAAAACAGCGTACATCCTACGAGCGCGATATGTCCGCCCCTATCTTAAATTGGGCCGGTTAATGACCCTCAATTCCTGGCTATCTATTTTTTAGCGTCTCATAGCCACTCATTCTCCATGACCACGCGTCCGAATTCGATCGACCATCCAGTGTGGTTTCACGAACCCGTGCGGCCGATAGCGTCACGATCGCCGCTACTTCATCTTTTTCTGGATCGCATTTTATCTCGCGAATGCGCTGCGTCCCGCCAAAGCGAGATTGTATAATTCGCTCCATAACCGTCTTTTTTTGCAGACTTCCGTTGGGGGAGCGCGCGACTGGTGAAAGTGAGGACAGATGAACCCGGTCGTCCGGCCCGCCACTGAAACACGGCCATAAGAAATTCAAATTGAAATAGTCGCGTGGCTGAAATAGGTTTTTCTTCCTTTTTCCGGCTTGTCTCGGTGAGCGGTTGTTGCTCAATAGCCTGGACGCCTGCACACCACACCTGCGAGACCACTTGAACGCGCCCATTGATCACGTCCGCACGCTAAAGCGGTTGATAGACACCCGTACCTTTCAGGCGGGACTTGCCTATGCGCTGGATGGACACGTCCTCGACATAAGCAAGACCTCTGAGAATTTCCTGCAATCTCGCGTCAAAGGCTCAGGACGCAGTTCTTACATCACCGAGGTCAGCCTCCAGGCAATAATGAGCCCGTCCCCGGCGCTTCGAGGCTCCTGTACCTGCCCGGTCGGCTATAACTGTAAACACGTCGCAGCGACTTTGATCACCTATTTCCAGTCAGACGAAGCGCACGAAGCCACGCCGGACAGCACCGCGCTTGAGCTTGAAGCAGCCGCCCTACCCTACGAGACGCAGATCTGGATGAACGGCGTGATCACGGCAGCTACACCGCATACCTATCCTCCCAGCGTCAATAAACGTGTGGTCTACATCCTACGCCCCGTTCTGTTGCCTAAAGGCCCCGCCGGTCTCTGCGTCGATGTCATGGTGTCACGACAGAACAGGTCTGGGGCACTTTCGAAGCGTCTCGAACGCGCTAATTTTGATCGGGCTGAGCGAGGTGTCAGGCCCGGCTACATTCTACAGGAGGATATCGATCTCTACCTTTCGCTCAACAGGAAGGTTCAAAGCTATTGGTACTCCAATACCTCAACGGGGCTCACCCTCCCAAGTGTCGACACGCTTGAGCGGCTTATAGCGACGGGCCGGCTTTACTGGGAGGATCTGGAAACTGGTCCCTTGCATCGCGGCGAGCCCCTGCCCGGAGAGATTGACTGGGAGCTCAGCGACAGAGACTACAAACTTCGTCCCAGATTGCGGGTCAAAGGCGCAGGTGCGTTTAGCGGTGAGTTCATGGTCTACGTTGACACCGAGCAATGCCGGATCGGGGATATAGAGTTCCCGATAGGCCTGAAACAGGCCAAGGCCCTCCTTGAGGCCCCCGCGCTCAAACCCGAACATGCCGCCCAAGTCGCTATCGCCCTGCAAACGGCCCTGCCACAGGGGCGCGACCTTTTACCCAAACCACCCTTGCCGTCAATTGAAACTGAGGAGCCACCCGTGCGCATCCTGAGACTGATGACGGCGAAAGCGGGAAGCTATGGCCAAGGCTACAGTGTGCCACTGATCGAAATCGCCATGCGTTACGCCAATATTCGCAGAACGTGGAGCGCCCTTGCAAACGACGTGGGGACCCACGTCGAAGCCGTTAAAGATGGCCGCATCGTAAGAGCCCTTCGCCATTTCGACTACGAGGCCTCTCTGATTACCGCCCTCATTCAGTGCGATGCTATAAAGGCCACATCCATTTATCCTACACTTGCCAAAACCTACGCACACCACCTGACCTTCGAAGACGATCTGGAGTGGTTGGCGTTTCTTGACGAGATTTTGCCCGCGCTTCAGTCCCAGGGCGTTGAGATCGAGATCGACAGGAATTTCCCCTTTCAGATTGGCAAGGTTACGCGCGATCTTGATTTTGACTTCCGCGAAAGCTCGGGCTTGGACTGGCTAGAGCTGGATGTGGGTATCGAAGTCGACGGTGAAAAGGTCAATCTGGCCCCCCTGCTGGCTGATCTCATATCGAACCCTGCTCTTGACCTTGACGATCTGCGATCCATGGCCGATCTCGACCATAACTACTTCTTTAGAAACAGGGCGGGCCGCTACTTCTCAGTCGCCATCACCCGTCTGTTGCCACTGATCATCTCTTTGCACGAACTGCGTCTGGGCGGCTTTTCGGTGACAAGTTCTGGAGCATTCCGCCTCCATAAGGCGTCCAGAGCCTTTCTCGATTTTGATGGCGATACTGGCTCAGGCTCGACCGATATCGGCACCGTCAAGAGCGCCTATCGCCAGCTCTGCGTGCCGGAGACGCTTGCGCCTCTGACCTTGCCAGACGGTTTCAAAGCTGACCTGAGACCGTATCAGCAAACGGGTGTCGCCTGGCTCAATGCTTTAAGAGAGACCGGCCTCGGGGGCATTCTAGCCGATGATATGGGACTGGGCAAAACGGTGCAGGTACTGGCGTTTCTGGCCCATGAAAAAGCCTGCGTCAGGCTGACCCGGCCCGCCCTTATCGTGGCGCCCACAAGTCTGCTTGCCAATTGGCAGGCCGAAGCCGCTAAATTCACCCCCGACCTTAAACTGATGGTGCTTCACGGCAAAGACCGGCGTGCCTTGCAAGAAGAGGCCCCAACGGCTGATATCGTGCTGACAACGTACCCGTTGGTCTCCCGTGACCACGCATGGCTGGAAAACATACAATGGTACGCGCTTATTCTGGACGAAGCACAAGCTATCAAAAATCCTGCCGCTACGACAACACGTCTCATCAGCAAGCTTAAGGCCGATCACCGTTTTTGCCTTAGCGGTACGCCGATGGAAAATCACCTAGGCGAACTTTGGTCGTTGATGAACTTCGCTAATCCGGGTTTTCTGGGCGACCGCTCCAATTTTGCCCGCGATTTTCGCACCCCCATCGAAAAAAGTGCGAGCTCTTCTGTCCAGAAACTCCTTGTCAGGCGCGTAAAGCCATTCCTGTTGCGCCGGACCAAAGCCGATGTCGCCAAAGAGCTTCCACCAAAGTCGGAAATCATCGAGCGTATCACCCTGCAGGGCAAACAGCGCGATCTCTATGACACCATCCGGCTAAGCCTGCACAAGAAGGTCCGGCAGGCCATTTCCGAACGTGGGCTCGCCAAAAGTCATATCATCGTCTTGGACGCGCTGTTAAAACTCAGACAGGTTTGTTGTGACCCTTCCCTTCTGGACGTGCCTGGTGCCGAAAGCGCGCCTTCGGCCAAACTTGATAGACTGATGGAAATGGTGAGCGCCCTCACAGAGGAAGGTCGACGCATCATCGTCTTTTCGCAGTTCACCAGCATGCTCGACCTGATCGCCGCGCGCCTCGAAAATGCCGGTCTGACATTTGGTATGTTGACTGGCAAAACTAAAAATCGCCGAGAGGAGGTAGATGGTTTTCAGTCAGGCCGTAGCTCGATCTTCCTGATCAGCCTCAAGGCCGGCGGCACCGGTCTTAATCTAACGCATGCAGATACCGTTATTCTCTACGATCCCTGGTGGAATCCCGCCGTAGAGGCCCAGGCGATTGACCGATCTTACCGCATCGGGCAGGACAAGCCCGTCTTTGTCTACCGGCTATGTGCTGAGGGCACTATAGAAGACAAGATGGACGAGATGAAAGCGCGCAAGCAAGGGATCGCGGATGCCCTCTTTAACGAGGACGCACAGGCCGTTGATATGTTGTCGGATGCTGATATTGAAAACCTGTTCGGTTAGCCATCCTCCAGTAACCATAATAGCAAACCGTATCTTATTCTTATGGTTGCATTTCATCTTCATCCCCCGTTGAGGAGAAATGCGTGCCATATCCATGTGCTTCCCAGTGGCTTCCATCGCATCCGCCATTGCGGCTTGTTCGCCAATGGTGGCCGGACTGAGAATATCGCGCGGGCACGCAAATTGCTCAATGTGCTTCAGTCTTCTTGCCTCCAAAAGGCGAAGGCGTTTTTGATATTGAATAGGCACTATGAATAGCGACTAAACTCTACGTCGTTCCGAATGAAGACAAAATTGGAGAAATGAAAGATGTTGTTGTCGGGCTTTGACGGGTCCACCTTTTTTAGCTTCGTGCCATACGGCAATATTACGAAAGCCTCGTAGCCTGAGAGCAAGGCTGCAAAGCTATAGAGGGTATGCCCCGTGAACAACTGATGCCAGTTATACTCAATTTGAATAAGCTTGGGTCGACGGGTGGCAATGAAGTTCTTGGCGCCCAGCAGAACATGTTGTTCAAAGCCCTCCGTATCGATCTTGAGGAGGTCAACGTTTGAAAAGTCAAAATCGATGTCTGTACTCTCGATAAACGCGTCCAATGTGACCACTTCTGCTTTAACCGTGTCGTTATTGAAAAACTCTACGTAATCAATTTTCCGGGCATCGGAACTAAAGGTCGCAAGCTCGATATTCTCCTTCCCAAAGGCCAGATCGAACATGCCAGGTACGCTGCCAAGTCCCTTAGATATCGGGACAAACCGGTTTGGGTAACGGTCCTGCAGTTGGCGAAGTTTGTCGAAAGCCAGAGGCAAAGGCTCGAAAGCGAGCACGGACGCGCCGGTTGTCTCTAAAAGACGTTGTGAGAATGCTCCAACATTAGCCCCGACATCTATGCAATGGGTCGGATTCAGGCGAGCGACCAATTTGAGGAAGTTGCGTTCACCCGTCGTCTTAAGGTCGCAGCAGTTGTTGTAGCCGCGCGCCTTCAGCAGCGTTTCGAAAACGAAGTCATTGAAACTCTGGAATAACACACGCCCGAAGATGAAGACATAGACGCGTGACAATAGCCAGAATGGCGATCCGATCCACTGCCAGATGCGATCACAGACTTCGCATTTTTCACCCCTCCCCCGTGCGGGCCGTCCTTCGCGTTCGATCATCCCCATAGTCCCCTTGATGGCAACTCATATGCACTGTGTCGGTGTGGCATTTTCACGCCCCGTCTCTCTGGCTCGACATGCTGTCGAGTACACTTGCGTGTGCCGTCGTGGTGGATGATGTCCCGAGCAGGTGCTCGATCTGGGCGATCAAACGGTTTTCGAATACGGCCAGGCCGGGACCCTTCCAGAACAGCGGCGGGAGAATACGAACGCCGGCACCAATACGCAGAACCCGGCGTGCATTGTCCGGCTGATCATAAAGCCTCGGGACGATCACCTGGGGAATGCCGGCCCTTAGGCCTTGGCCAACGGCCCCAATGCCACCGTTGTGAATCATGAGTCTCGCGTGGGGCAGAAGATAACCGTGGTCTACCCGCTTTCGGCACAGAAGGCGGCCATCCTGTCGCGTGTCCTCGGTTTCAACAAACGGGCTGAGAAACAGCACTGGTACATCCGTCCTTTTGGCCACATTTTCAGCGATACGCAGGAACACTGCGGTATCCTGCATGCCGGTTCCGAGGGACATAACAACGGGACGCCCCTGCTCCACAAACGTGCGGATATCGGAGGCAGGCTCAGCGGGATCGTCCAGATAATGAAAACCGACGCAATCCCCTGCCTGCGCCCACCGGCTCTGCGGCTCGCCATACGCCTGAGGGAAAAACGACAAGGTATTCTGCCATCTCTCCTTCAAGAAGCCGCGAAATGGCAACCGGTTCAAACCCAGTGTTTCTCGCCAGTCGTTTATGATGGCCAGATCTCCGAACGCGATCGGGTGGCCATATCGCCGAATAGCACAGGGCTGCAAGGCAATGCGTGTGAAGGGCACGTCCAATGCCTCGGCAGCAAACTGTGCGCCCCAATGGCCTGTACGGCTAAAAATGTGCGGACGGCCTCTATCGCGAGCTTCATTTGCTATGAACCTGAAAACCCGGTCATATGCTGGGATGACCTGAGTACGGAAAAAGGCTTTCCCATCTCGACCGATCTGTGGCCAGTCCGGCGGGGAGACAGCTTCAAAGGGAACGCCGTGGAGTTCGGCCATACCGGCATGGTCGGAATTTGCCAAAAGGACGACGTCCCAACCCTCCGCCATCAGGACCTTAGCGTAAGCGACAAACGGGGCCGCATCGCCACGCGTCCCCGTCGTGACAAGGATTGCCCGCCTGGCAGGTTCCCTTGTGCTTGGCGCCGCATCTGACGATTTGACAAAATCTCGCTCGCCCCTGCTCATGAAAACTGCCGTTTCGCGAGCAGGCTATACAAGCCCTTCTGTTCCATGAGTAGGCTGTGGGTCCCCCGCTCCGCGATACTTCCGTCGCTCAAGACCAAAATTTCGTCGGCGTTGCGGACCGTTGAGAGGCGATGCGCAACGATAAAGGTCGTACGGTCCACCATCAACCTCTGAAGCGCCTGCTGAACCTGCCATTCCGCTTCGGAATCGAGTGAAGAACTGGCTTCATCCAACAACAACAGCGGCGCGTTCTTCAGAAACGACCTCGCGATAGCGATACGCTGTCTCTGCCCACCCGAAAGCGATACCCCCGCTTCGCCAACGCGGGTATCATATCCCTTTGGCAGCGCTTCGATGAACGCGTGGGCGCTGGCCTGCTCAGCGGCTTTTCGAATGTCCTCGGGGCTGCTACCTGAGCGACCGTACGCGATATTAGCGCTGATGGTGTCGTCGAACAAAAATGTCTCCTGCGTCACGAAGGACATTTGATCGCGTAGGGACGCCAGAGTGTAGTCGCGATGATCGACGTCGTCGATTTGAATACGGCCGCCGGTCAGATCATCGAAGCGCGCCAGCAAATTTAAAAGCGTCGATTTTCCCGCCCCAGACTGGCCGACGATGGCAACGCTCTGACCTCGCTCAACCGTAAAGCTCAAATCCTTTATGACGGGCTTGCCGTCATAGGCGAATGACACGTTCTGGAATTCGATCGTCCTGAAATCGGCCCTCAAGGTTTTGTTCAGGGAGGCGTGCGCCGTCGTGGGCGCCACATCGAGGATGGCGAAAAGCTTGTCGGCGGCGGTCAGACCTTCGATCATCACCGTTTGGAGGCTGGCGAGTTGCTGCATGGATTGGCCCGCCAGGGCCAGCGCCGCCGTAAACGCCAGAAAGCCACTCAGCGTAATATTCTGGGAATGGGATTGCCAACCGACATAGGCAAAGACCAAGGCGATAACCGCTTGGACCATGGCCTCCATGAGCGCCGCCGCAACTGCATAGGTATTGGCACCCTTGATCATAAACCCGCTGCGCTCGGCTATGATGGCATCGATGCGCGCTCGCTCGGCGGCCTGCCGGTTGTTGATCTTGATGATCTTTATGCCGTCGAAGGCCTCTTTCAGCCGCTCACTCAGGCTGGCCGTCGCCGTCATAGCGCCATCAGACGCAAGCCTCTGCCAGGCCGTTGCCCACGAAAAGATGTAGCCGACCAGAGGTCCCACACCTATGGCGACAAGCGTGATACGCCAATCGATGGAGATCATCACAAACAAGGAGGCCGCGACAATTAGGAGATGCTGGACGTAATAGACGAAGCCGTTGGTCGCCGCCTCGCGCATCAAACCCGTGTCGAATAAGATTGACGACAGGAGCTGTCCCGAATGGTTTTTACGGAGATGCTTAAGATCGGCCTCGATCAAGCGCGACGACAACTGCGATTGCAAGCGCCCGACCAAGGTATGCCCGGCGGTGTTGACACAGAGCGCTAAGCCTACCTGTGCCAGAACTCTCACCGCGCCGATCGCAAAAAGGCACAGGGGTACAGCGACCTGCGCATGATTTTGAAGCCATGCAGGCAGAGAGCGGTACTTAGATTCCGGAACGCGAAACAGAAGATCCAAAGCTGGCTCCAAAAACCAGCCGAACGCGCCGGTCGCCAGCGCAGCGACAACCGCGCATCCTCCCGCGATTATAAGAGGCCCGGATTTCGCACTCAAATAATCTGCCCAGATGCGCCGACAGATTTTCAAATATGACACTCTGTGATCGGGTTTTGCCTCAGAACGAGACCCGCGCGTTGGTGCTGTGTCGACTGTCGGCGGCTTCGTCGTTGGTTCGATCCGCGGCTGGGACATGGTACTCACGCTTTCACCGGCGCATCGACCGCAATGCCGGAAAAATCGCATTCGGCGGTAAGGCGGTCACTCACATAGGCTTCGGCATGAAAACGGAAAAAATTGTCGCGAAACTTCGTAATGGATACCGGCATTCGCAGCACGTCCCCTAACCGGGCCCGGCGCAGAAAACGAACATTATCCATGGTAATAAAGGCGACAAATTTGCCCGAAAGATCGGCGCCAAAAGATTTTGACATGAGCACGCCGCCCACCTGCCCCATTGCCTCAAGAATGAGCGTGTTGGGAAAGCAGCCATCGTGGGGCTGGCTGCCCTGAAAAAAGGGCTCGTCGACTGCGATGGTCTTGATGCCCACCATGCGATTGAAGGGTACATACTCTTCGCCACGATCAAGGAACAACATGGGATCACGGTGGGGCGTGAATTGCAGGATCTCCTCCCGACTTACGTCGCCGTTTCGGTCGGACATGCCCGCCCTCCCCTTACCTGTCCGCCATCGCCGACAAACGGGATAACCTCTTCCGAAAACTGGCGCAGCGATTGCAGAACCGCGGCTTTCGAGCCGGCGCCCTCGACCGCCAAGGCAATTCGGCGAATACCCGTCGTCTCCACCGTCCGGTTCAGCTTATCGATACATTCCTGGGGCGTACCAATAGGGCTATTGGCCATGTAGGCGTTCACTCTGTCGAAGAGCCCGCCCCCCCCCCAAGTGGTCCCCTCAGTCGGGCGCCGCCCATATCGCTCGAAGGCCAAGGTGTCCCCAAACTTCATGGCGCGTTCGCTCGCTTCTTCCCACCATAGTGTTCGCTCTCGCGCGGCCTCCTTGATCCGGCGTCCGTCGGAGGACACACCGGCGAGGGCTGTGAGAACGTGCGGCAGCCCTGTCGGATCAAGACCCGCTTTTTCGGCAAAGGCGTTATACCGATTGAGAATATCCAGGATATCCTGATCCGAGAATCCATAGGGCAACAACAGGGGAATTCCCTGTCTTGCCGCCCAATCGATGGTCTGATCGGTTTGGGCGACGGTGTAGAGCGGCGGGTGCGGCTTCGTGTACGGCCGCGGATACACATTGATCTCTGGGAAGCGAACATGCTCACCATCCGCCGAAGCGCGGCCGGTCGTCCATGCCGATTTCATAATCCGCAGCCATTCGTCCGCAATCTCGCGGGTCTTCAGGCGGTCTTTGTCGAAAACGACGAAATCCTTCAAAAAATAGCCCCGACCAAAACCAAATATCAGACGCCCACCACTCATTTGGTCGATTAGCGCAACCTGCTCGGCCAGTCGGACCGGGTGGTCGAGGGTAATCACCTGGATCGCCGTACCGACCTTCAGCGACGTCGTACGACCCAGCAGGAAGGACGCGTAAAACAGCGGCGAGCCGACAAGTCCGAACTGGGTGAAATGGTGCTCCAGCACCCAGGCCGTTGAAAAGCCGAGCCCCTCCGACGCCACGGCATACTCGACGCCATTGCTGATGACTTCAGTGGCGCTCATGCCCGGCGGCTGTGCGTTTATGAGAAAAAGGCTCCAGTCCATCAAAATTCCGCCCTGTCACACTTTACGGTAGGATCGCTGCGCCCCATCATTCCGGTAAGGCCATGATTTCGTTGCGGATTTCAGCCACGAAAGAGGCGATCGTTTCTCCCCGGTACTGAACCCCGGAATACTTGCAGCTGATGTAGAATCTGCTGTTTTCGAAGCCGAAATTAAGTTCGAGACGACACCAGCGGTCATATTCAGGCGGGACGTTAATATGATTGCTTAGAGGCACCACCTGAGCCGTCTCGATGTGCGGCACGTTGTAACCTTCGTAGCCGTGGAAATTGACCGTCAGCTCGCGGTTATACAACGGCATGCTATCGACGTTCACGCGCTCCACACCAAGCTTTACCGGCGCATCGGACCCGATGAAGTAGGACAGTCCTTTAGACGGAATGGCGGACAACTGGTGTTTCATATCCTCGACCCGATCGAGCACGGTCTTCCCCGACGGCTTTTGCAACAGCAGAAGACCGTTCAGTGCAAGCAAGCCGACTGTACTGGAAAAGTCGCGGCCTGTAGCGCCCAGGACATCCGACCTGCCGCCAAAGGTACAGGACATCTGTGTCCAATCGCTTCGGGCTTGGGTCGTTGCAAATGTCGACACCGCGGTGAGGATCAGATCCATCAGCCCTACCCTGTGCGCCTTCAGCCGGCTCAACAGGGCGGCACTGTCGTCAACGGACACGTATTCGCGTGCTTCGGTCTCCTCCCCGGTTTTTCCCCCGATGCCGGCTTCCTGGTCGACCGGGAGATTGCCGCAAAGTGCCCATTCGTCCCGTCGCCAGTAGGCGCGGTCCTGCTCGATGTCGAACGTCTCAAACCAGTTGTTCTGGTACTGAGCATAAATTGAAATCGGCGTAGCCGATGGCAGGTTGGGATTTTCGTCTTGATAGAAGGCCGCGAAATCGTTCATCATTAGTCTGAAGGAGGTGCCGTCCAGCATCACCTTATGCGAAAACAGTATCAGCAGGCACTTACCACCTTCAAATTGGAGCATGTGAGCGAAGAAGAGCGGCGCGAAGGAGAAATCGACATTCGAGAAGACCGTGTCGCAATAGACAGCGGTATCAAACGTCTCGTACGGCCCCATGTTGACGTGCCTGAAATAGCCATCGGCGGGATAGTCGTCGTAGTGCACGGACCACTGACCTGTGGAATCTTGCAGATATCGGGACCGCAAGGCCTGATGGCGCAATATTGTCTTGGCGATGGCGGCTTTCACCTTCGCGGGGAGAACGGTTCCAATCAGCTCCATGATCGAGGCGCACATCTCTGACGACGGGTTGGCGACCTTGGGATAGAAAAACCTGTTCTGGCCGAGGGTCAGCTTGGAACTTTCCGGAAAGCCCTCCAGGAAGACGTCCTGAATGACGGTCGGTGGCCGTTCGGAACCCCCTTCTGTTGTCGGCCCCTCCGGTGATCGCATGGCATCGATCAGGTCCGCGACTGTCGTCAACTCTGCGAACCGCGCAGCCGAAAGCGTGTGGCCAAACTGGTTGTCCAATTCCTCGGTAATCATGACAACACCGATGGAATCTATGCCGAGGTCTTGTAAGGGCGCGCTGAGCGAAATATCGGCTTTCGAGGCATGCTCCCGCAAAATCGCGAGAATGGTCTCCGTTTCAGGGGCGGCACCGTCGCCGGAATCGTCTTCGACGATAGTCGCGCCTCCGGAAGCCCGATCTGTGCGGCGCGCATTGCGCTTGCGAAGGATGCCATCGAACCGCGTTCCCGCCTCCACCACCGGTGAAGACAGCGGGAAGTCTTTTTGGCCGACTTCAATGATAATATGCCCGTTCGTCCCGCCGATGCCGAAGGAGCTGATCCCGGCGCACGGACCTTCTTTTTCGGGCAATTCGGTCGCGATCTGCGCCAGGTCGAAAGGCGTCTCCTCGAAACGGCACAGGTCATTGAGCGTGTCGATGGGCATTTCGGGAGGCACTTCGCCGTGACGCAGGATGAGGGCCGCCTTGATCAGGCCGGCGAGCCCCGCCACCACATCCGTATGTCCAATGTTCGCCTTGACGGAACCGATGTGGATGCGGTCGGCTTTACCCCAGCGCTTCAGGGCCCGGTTGAGCGCAGACACTTCGATGGGGTCTCCAAGCCTGGTGCCGGTGCCATGGGTCTCGATATAGACCAGTTGGTCTTGCGAGATGTTGGCGCCCGCCAATGCCGCCTCGACGACCTCGGCCTGGCCCCGCTCCGACGGCCCTGCGTAGCCTGGCTTCTGATTGCCGTCGTTATTGATCGCGGTCGACTTGATCACGCAAAAAATCTTGTCACCGTCTTCCCGGGCCGCTTCCAGACGTTTAAGCACGACAAACGCGGCGCCCTCGCCTGGAACGGTGCCATCTGCGGCGTCCGAAAACGGCGCGCAGACGCCTGTCGGCGAGAAGAACCCACCTTCCTGATGGTGGTAGCCGGCCCAGAAAGGTCGCACCGACCCAGCACCGGCCAGCGCGATGTCGCAATCGCCGGCCAGTAGAGACTGGATGGCTGTATGGATCGCTACGTGCGAGGATGAACACGCCGAATTCAAGAGGATCGCCGGTCCGCGAAGTCCGAGGTGATACGCGAGACGCGTCATGTAGAAGTCGCGTTCAACATAGGGCACTTCACTGATTGCCATCGTCTTTCCGGCCCCCAGGCTGTCACGAACCTCCCAAGCCCATTCCATGGAAATGGAAGCGCTGCCGAACACGCCTATTTGTCCCCAGTAGAGCGCTGGGTCGTAGCCGCTGTTGCGTAACGCCAGGCTGGCATGCTTGAGCAGGAGCCTCAGCTGCGGATCGACGATATTCGCGTCGCGATTGGAAATGCCGTACTTGCGATTATCAAAAATCGCGATGTCCTTTAACGGCGATATCCGAAACACGACATCCTCGGCACCGAATTGCTGTAGGGCGCCCCGGTCTTCCATCTCATCTACATCGAGCTGACGAATGAACGATCGTTGGTTGGCGATCATACGCCAATATTCATCGAGGCCTGACGCGCCTCCGAATTCACACGAGACACCGATCACAGCAATGTCGAGATCCGCTGCAGAAGCCATTCTATCCTCCGGACTGTCGTTGGGGCACCGCGCGTTGGCGACGGAGTATGTTCAGGTTTTTCCGGCGCGGGCCGCGCCAGTCACGATCATCGCTTTGTCGCGATCCAATGGACGCTAGGTCAGCAATGGTAGGACTACCGTAGACGGCCACCAAATCGACCTCGAAGCCAAACTGGAGATCGAGTTCGCGCTTGACCGACATCAGCGCCATGGAATCGCCGCCCGCTTCGAAAAAATTGGTCCGCCGCCCGAATTGGTCATGCCCCAGCACGCGTCGCCAGACACTGTAGAGAAACGCTTCTTCCGCATTGGCCGGCCCTTCGAAGGACACCTCGTCCCCAAACGCGGCCGCAGGCAACCGTGACACGTCGATCTTGCCGTTCTGATTGAGGTCGAAACGCTCGACAAGAATGTAGATGTCGGGAATCATATAGGAGGCAAGACTGCGGCGAAGCGTGTCTTCAATCAGAACGGGCAATGCTTCAGCCGCGGTCGCGTCCATATCCGCTGGCTGGACATAAGCGACAAGGCGGTGGCCTTGGCCCACCTCACGCGCCACCACAGCCGCCTGCAACACACCCGTGCATTGCAGGATCGACGCCTCGATATCCGGCAGATCAACGCGCAAGCCCCGTATCTTGAGTTGGTGATCCTTCCGGCCTAAATATTGCCATCTCTCATCAAGCGCCCTGCGAGCAAAGTCGCCCGTCCGGTAAGCTCTCACAGGCTTGCCTGACGCGTCAGATATGGAAATGAAGCGCGAGGCCGTCATGGTCGGATTGGCGTAATAACCCTCCGCTAGCGGCAGGCCCGCCACGCAAAGCTCACCGACCATACCCTGCGGTTCCGGCGTGCCGGAGGCATTGATGACAAAGCAGTGGCAACCGCCGATTGCCTGACCAATGTCCGGAATGTCGGGCCAGGCTTCCGAAGGCCCCTTCAGCGCGGCGATGGTGACCACGTGGGTCTCGGTCGGCCCATAGTGATTATAAAGTCTTGCCCGGCCATGTCTCTGGAAGAAAGACCTCAGCACGGGCGTGATCTTCAACTGCTGCGCCGTCGAGAAGACCGTATTGACCGACGTCAGTTCGATCCGGCTTTGATTGGATGCGCTCGCGAGCTCACAAAGTACCGGATAGGACAGGTTTAGCAGTGTGACACCTTCCTCCGCTACCAACCTAAGCAAGCCTAAGGAATCCAACCGTGTCGCTTCATCGGCCAGAACGACAACACCGCCAAGAAGAAGGGCGCTGAACACCTCGGTAAAGTGCATGTCGAAGGCGATCGACGAATAGTTCAGAACCACAGGCGATGACAAATCCGCTGTGCTTGCAATTTGGTCTATCAGATTGAGCAGCGGTATATGGCCCATCGACACCGCCTTGGGCTCGCCCGTGCTACCCGAGGTAAACAGTATATAGGCCGCATGTTGCGCGCCTCGATCGGGCGGAACTGACAAAGAAGCTGGATGCGAGAGGTCTGCCACATTGACCAACTTTACGGAGTTGCTCAGATCCTCAACCATCTCGGCAGTGTGGCCATCCACCAACACGAAGGCCGGGGAAATATGGCGGATCTTCGCGCCGATTGAGTCTTGGTAGAAGTCGGGATCAATCGGAACATAGGTGCAATCGAGGGAAAGGATCGCCAGAAGCGACGCAATATACGCCGGCGAACGGCGCATGAAGATGATGACACGATCCCCCGCGCGCACCCCTTCACGCAGTCCTTCTGCTATCCTTGCGACCTCCTCACCGAGCATACCGTATGTCCAGGTTTGCCCGGCGAACCGGATTGCCGGCGCTTCGTGCTTCTCACGGGCCACGCGATCGAAGGCGTCATAAAGGTTGCTCCAACTTCTTTCCGTGACCGCTTCGGGAAACGAAAGCAGCCCTCCGGCCCGCAAAAGCCCGGTGGGAATGGTCGGCTGCGCCAAACCGGCCTGGAGCAGTTCGTACATGTAGTCGGCCAAACGATGGATCGAGGCCTCCTCAAACAGGTCGACGTCGTATTCAAGCGAGAGGCGCATCGCGTCCGCTTCGGCATAGACGTCGAGGCCAAGGTCGAATCGCGTCACACCGAGATCCACCGGCAATCGCTTCGCGTTTATTTTTTTCCCTGCCTCCTGTTCAGTGAGGCAATCGAACGCATAGTCATGAAGATTCAGCGTAACCTGAAACAGTGGATTGTGGGTGGCCTCGCGCGCAGGCTTCAATTCCCGTAGCAGGTCCATGTAAGAGACACCGGGATGTCGCCGAGCCTCCTGCAAGACGCCATGGCATGATCTTATGACGTCCCGCAGTGATCGACCCAGATCGACCCGGGTGCGCAATAAGGTCGTCTCCGCAAGGAAACCGATCCGTACCGTGTCGCCCGAGCGGTCCCGGCCACTGAGGAATGTCCCCAGCACAATGTCCGGTTCATTACCTGCCCGCGCCAGGGCCAGGGCAAAGAGGGCATGAAGGCCACTGAACAGGGTGGCACCCTCCGCTGCACACAAACCCTTCAGCGCATTGACCTCCCTGGGCGGCAAAACCAGATCATACCGCCGACCGTTCTTCTCCCGATGCGACTGCCTGGGGGCATCCACAGGAAGGCTGTGGACCGATGGCAATCCGGCCAAATGCGCGCGCCAATAGTCCAAGCTGCTTGTGACCACGTTCTGATCGATCTGAGGCGGATCGAACCTCACGCAAGGCCCTGCTTCCGCCAGCGAAAGACAGGCCTTGACGATGTCCCGCGCCAGGAGGTGCAGTGACCAGCCGTCGGCGGCGATGTGATGAATGACGAGCGCCAGAACTATGTCCCGAGATTCATCCAGGCTGAATATCTTCGCACGCACCGGTATATCGGCGGCAAGGTCAAAGGCACGACTGGCAAACGCGCAGACCGCCGCCGAAATTGATGCCTCCGGGACGGTTTCTTGAGAAATCTCAAGCGCGGTCTCCAAGACGGCAGAGCTGTGCACGCCCTCTATCGTCAAGGGATAGATTGTTCGCAGGATGTCATGGCGGGCAACGACCTGACGCATGGCGGCCGCTAGGCGCGCCTGATCGAGATCTCCGGAGAGTCGCAGCGCCAACGGCAGAATGTAGCCCCGATGTCCGGGCGACAACACATCGACGGAAAGCATCATCTGCTGATTGCAGGTCAGGCCGATCGGCGCCGCGGGCGTTGCGGTGACAACGTCTTTGGACAAGCGGGCCTGGATCAGTCTGGCGATATGCCGTACCGTAGGTGTCTCGAATATGTCTCGCGCCGCCAGAGCCACGCCCGAGATCGTCTCGGCTTCTACGGCGAGCTGGCTCAGTTGGAGGGAGGACAGGCCGTAGCTGAGCAGCGACCTGTTGGGGTCGATAACCTCCTCATTGGCAAGAGTTTGCACCAGTTCGATCAGGCGTGGTTCAAAGGCATAGGCTGTGTTCGCGTCAGGTGTACCGGTCGCGCCAAGCTCCATCTGGCTGCGCCCCTCGACAAGGCCTTCTTCGAGCATCCGGCGCAGTTCGCCACGTTTGATCTTGCCAGACGAGGTTCTTTGTATGGAGCCGGCCGGAACGGTCAGAACATCATACAGCACCACGTCGAGTGCGTCAAAGACCGCACCGGCCACACGGCGCAGGTCCTCCGCCCCATTTGCGTCCGATGCGTCGCGAAGCTCGACAACCGCCAGCGGAACCTCAGTCCCTTTCCAGGCCTTGCCAATGACCGCGACGACGCCAAAACGCTTGTCCCCGGCAAGGACGTTGTGCGCGACATGCTCAAGATCCGTTGGATAGAGATTACGGCCATTTTGGATGATGATTTCCTTGATTCGCCCGAGGACGTAAAGACGCCCGCCCAGGATCGCGCCGTTGTCGCCGGTTTTGAAAAAGGGTCCGCGACCGTCCGCAGTGAAAACGGCGAAGGGCGAGGCCTCTCCCTGGTCTGTGCCAAAGTATCCGGCGGAGACATGCCGGCCTCGTATCCATATCTCTCCCCGTTGCCCATCCGCACAGACCTGTCGGGACTCATCCACCACGACCAGGTCATCCGGAGGGACGGTTCCGCAATTGATGGTATGCGCGACCACCCCGCCGTTGTCGCCTTGGGCGTTGGTTGTCTCCTGGGATTGATTCCAGAACGCACCGCTCACGAAAACGGTCGCCTCAGCCATCCCATAGGCAGCAAAGAAGGACTCCCGTCTGAAGCCCGCGGGTTCGTAGGCTTGTGCAAACGCGCGAAGCGTCTCCACCTGCACAGGTTCAGCAGCGTTGAAAGCCACGCGCCATGCACGGAGATCGAGGCCCTCAAGCGCGCCTGTTCGCATACGGTCGACGCACATCTGATAGGCAAAATTCGGCGCGCCGGACACGGTTCCCCGATATTGCGTCATCAGGCCAAGCCAGGATTGGGGATTGCGCATGAACGACAAAGGCGTGGAAATCACGGACCTGCATCCCATAAAGGCCGGCAACAGGACGGTGTTTACGAGCCCCAGGTCGTGGTGCAGCGGTAACCAACTGATAAAGACGTCATCCGATGTCACCGCCGCCAACTCAGCGATCATAGTGACATTGGCTAGGATATTATCGTGAGAAATCATCACGCCTTTCGGCGCACCGGTCGATCCCGAACTATACTGAATATAGGCGAGTCCAGAGTGTGCGGATGAAGGTTCAGTCACTGTATCGGCGCTGCCCTGGAGGTCCCGGACCGTTAGATGGCTGGGATCGACGGCCTGAGCGACCATTGTGTATTTGGCCCCACAATCGGCGATCGTCGCTGACAGACGTGCCTTAACGTCACGCTTGGAACCGGGATAAAGTGGTACGGCTATCACTCCCGCATAAATGCAGGCCCAAAATACCAGCACGTAATCCGCACCTTGAGGGAGCTGGATGGCTAGCCGGTCGCCCGGCTCACAAAAGCGCGCGAGTCCGGCCGCAAGCCTGCGAACTTCTGACAGCAGGGCCGCGTTCGAAAGCTCGCGCACGTCCTGAGGAAACACCCATGCGACATCATCGGGTCTGGCCACGGCGTTCGCTATCAGGCTGTCAAGGATCGTCGTTGCGCCAACCTTGGCTCTGGACCCACTCCCCATCTACCCGGCCTCCCCCGCAAGTCGCTCCGAAATATCCTCTGAGGCCCTGTTCGTGAGCTTATAGGTCACCATCGCCATGGCCGAAATGAAGGCGAAGAGGCCGGGAACCAGCGTGAACATCAATGCGATTCCCAGGATCGACCCTGAAGTTTGCTGCTGATTGGGGTGGTACTGAGATATGGCCAGTCCCACGGGCGTAAGCACCATGCCCAGTGATCCGCCGAGGCGCCCCGCCAGCATGGCCACCGAATTGACCAGGGCCGGCGCCCTGAAATTCAAGGTTTCATCCAGGTAGTCGACGACATCGGAATAGATGGAAAAGATGACGGGTGAGCATGCGCCGCCCAGGGCCGAGTTCAGGCAATGGAACGCGATGATGGTGTAGATATTGGACCTGTCGACAAAATAGATCGCTCCGACAAAAAGCGCGTTGAGCGCCATCAGGACAACATAGAGAGATTTCCGATTGATGCGGTTGATGACAAATCCAACCAAGCCGACGCCGATGGCGCAAGAGATCGTACCGCCCGCCAGCATGAAGTTGCCGATGTCTTCTCGGTTCATGGCATAGTTGATAAAATAGAGCGTCATCTGCGATTTAAAGGCGACAAAAAGCCCTGCGAAAAAGGTCGCGACGACAGGGCCCAGAAACATCGGGTTCCTGACAATAGCGAACGCGCTGCCGATACCGTGGGGAGGTTCGTCCGGTCTCGCCACGGTCCGGTTCCGGGTCGCGGACATGGTGATATAGAGAAGGCCGGTCGCCATAATCGAAAAGATAAACGCCACCGACTGAAAACCGCCGCCCGTCTTCCCGCCGAGATAATCGACCAGGTATTTAATGAAGAAGGTTGCAAGCGTGCTGGCGCCGAAGGCGAACACGAAGCGTACGGTCGACAGTCTGGCGCGGTCGCTGGCCTGTGTCGCGATCGAAGACACCAGGCTCGTGTAAACGACCGAAATCAGGGCGCTTAGGACCACGAAAAGGCTCACGACGGCGTAGGCGTAGATGATCCTGAACTCGGTGCTCCAATTGGGATCGTAGGTGAACAAAAGCACAGAGACGACGAAGAACGGTATGACGAGCCAAAGACGCCATTTCAGGAAGGCGCCGACGCCGCCCGAAACGCGATCAAGCATAAGCCCGAACAGGGGAAAGCTCGCGCTGTCCAAAATCTTGGTCAGCATGAAGAGACCCGCGATGCTGCCAAGCGGAAGCCTCAGAATGTCCGTGAAATAGTAGAGTTGATAGAAACCGATCAACGTACCGATTAGGGCCTGCCCGGCGTCTCCGACGCCGTAGCTCACCAGTTCCTTAAGCTTGAGAGCCTTCATATGCGCACGTCCTCTGAAACTTCTTTTTTTGTGGGAAGGCGAATAGGCTCAAACCTTTGCGAGCACAGGAAGTCCGGTCGCCGGCGTGCGCCTAGCTCAGGCAGGTTATCGGTGCGATTATAAGTGATAATAAGAAGCCTTCGGTCGAACGCGGAGGTGTTCGGTCCAGACCCGTGGACGAGCTGGGGATGGAAGATGTCAGCGTCGCCGGCTGACCGGATCGCGGTGATCGGCGCGACCTGTGCCAAGTGCGTCTGCAATGCCGGCGCAGGCACCTGAAAGGTCAGGTTCCGTGCGACATTCGATTGCCAGTCGCTGTCAATCCCAGAGCCGTTCGCCCCCGCGTCTCGTGTCACCCGTTGACACACATCCCCCCAATGGTGGGAGCCCGGTAAAAACCGCAGTGGGCCGGCGTCAATGTCAGCATCTGAAAGATAAATCGCCAGGTTGACGAGGTCGGGCCTGCCAATACCGTCCAGCTCCTTCCAGAAGATGTAATCCTGGTGCCAGGGCCAGCTCTCACCGAAACGGGCGACTTTGAGATTGATCTTGAACTGATGGACGTAGACTGATCCGCCAAGGATTTCCTCGACGCTATCGACGAAATCTGGACGTTCAGAAAGCGATCCGAAGAAAGGGTCCACCAGATGCAAGCCATGCACCGCGCGGACGCTATCGCCTCCGTCTTCCCTTACCACGCCGTAGGTATGGTTCGCGAGATAAAGGTCAACCTTGGCGTTGATCTCGCGAATATCCTGTGCGCTCAGCGCGCTTGCGACAGACACAATTCCAGTGTCCCAATAAGCCTGTGGTCGAAAATTGAGCATAGTCCCCCGATGCCGCAAGCGGCTTTCCATTTTTATCATGGAATAAATTTTTATATGTGGAGTTGGTAAAATGCCCCTGACATCGCTGTCAAGCTTATTTTTCCCGACACGGTTGCGGTTGTAACGATACTCAGCTTAGGATTTAGCAAGCCTTTGATATAACGGCGATTTTTGTTGGCAACCTTTCCAATTCGTCCACTTTTCCAAATTGCGCAGCTCCATAAGATTTGGCGGGATTTAGAGAACAGGCACGAAGGCGACGCATCCGGGCTGCCACCCCTAACCTGTGTCCGAGCCTGACAGAGAACAGGTGACGCCAACGAGAACTGCCCGTTCCACAAGCTGCCATCGACCTTGAAAATTTAGCGGTCTGACCGTGCTCATGTTGGGCGCATCAAAGCTAAGGGCTGAAGCGTCAGTTCCATTTTGTGCCCCTTGCCCGAGCCCCACGCGAACATCATGAAAGTCGAGCCATGTGCCGAAAAGCGGATGCCACGCCTTAAAGAACGCTTCCTTGGCGCTAAACAAGACACGAAGAGCCAGGCCGTCTTCACCCAGAGCCCCCGATGCACGGCACAACTCCTCCTCGCCTGCTATATATCGGGCTAGTCCGCGGCCGGACGGTTCTGTGATTTCAACGTCGAGACCGATACTGAGAAGAACGCCTTTGCGGGCTGCAACCGCCGCACAGATGTCCCCTGAGTGACTGATCGAGGCCGTTATGCCGTCCGGCCAAACCGGCGACCGGTCCGCCCGCGCGGGAATGGCTTCAACCTCGATCCCCAAGGCACGGATTGCGCGGCGCGCCACGGTCCGGCCCGCCGAAAACTCCCGGCGGCGTTTTGCCGACGCGGACGCCAAGCTCACCTCTTCCTCGGGATAGACCACGGTCGCAACATCTGGAATCCGCCCGGCAACAAGGCTCGCCCCCGGCGGAAACAGTCGGCCGCTCTCCAGTACGGCAATAATGGCCGCGGCGGGCAGCGTAGGATCTTCGAGTGTCAAGGCGGTTAGGGCCATGGCTCAGCCCATGCCCGTCACGGCCAACGCTTCGAGCGGATACTTGCTGTGGCGCGTCAAGGGTTCGACCGAATAGGCGAAGTCCTTCCCGTCGAGTTCCCGTCGGGCGAACTCGGCCTGTGCCTCCTCGTGTTCGACCATGTGATCGCAGACCGCCGCTTCGTCTGGCCGGCCGCGCAAACGGCTTTCGTCTGCGTATCTGCGATAATGCGGTAGGAGGTCGTCTGTCGCGATCGTGTAAATCGCCTGCATCCCTTCCTTCCATGACATCGCGTTCATCGTGGCGGCAAGTGAGGCGCCCATGGTGCGGATATCATCAGGTTCGACGACATTCATACCGGCGGCGAGGAGGTACCGGCGAAGCCAGGCTTTGGTTTCGGTTTCCAATTGCAAAAGATAGGAAAGCTTCAACTGAATGGTCAGATCCTCGGTCGAGGCGATCAGGGCCGAGTAAACGGCTTCTCCCAAAACTTCGCCATTATAGAACATCTCCAAACCTTCGCGGTATTCATAGGTCCTCACCTTTTCTTCCATGGCGCCGCTTCCCTCTTTTTTCCCTACACGCCTTGCGGCGCCGTTTGTATTTATGCGTTACGAGTAACGCCCATATTTTTGCTTTGATGCATTTCGCAGGCGAAACAAATTTTGCAGATGACAGTTCCACATATGGTAGTTTTTGCATACGCAAAGCAGATGGTCGTTCGGCTAAGATTTAAGCGGTTAACCTTCCGTCTTTAGAGATGCACTTTTGTCGGTTGGTTACTAATTTTCACGAAATAAATTATACACTTATTTTGTGCAACTTTTCACGCATGTAATCACAATTGCGTCGCACAAAATACAGTATACATAGCCAAACGCGTTACATTTGTTGCAAATGTTTCTTTTTCACATCTGAAAATGAACCTATTTTTATTCGCCTCGCCCCAAGTTCTTGCCAATTTATATGATTTTAGCTTGACGGCAAGCCTCCACCGGATAAGTTGTGAAAAAAATGATAACGTTGTCAGAGGACTGATATGCGGTTCAGAATTCATCGCAATCGATTTGTATCCACCACGGCCAGGTGGACCGTGAGCGTGCCAGTGAGACCTATCGATCCATGTGACCGGCACGGTGCGATGGCATGACGCCACCACGAGGTTCGCAACACCACGAAAGGACGGGCCTACAAATAGGCCCACCCGGGCGGAGTGGAGACCTAAAATCTATAATCACAAGGGGAGATATGTATGCGTAAACTCGCTATCGCGTTCGGCATGGCCATGATCGTGCTCTCGACAGGACAGGCTCAAGCACAACTAACGACAGCGCCGGTTTCGGTAACGGGCGGTTCGATAATCGGCGCGGAAAAAGACGGGCTGCGGACCTACTTCGGCGTCCCATTCGCCGCGCCTCCTGTCGGGAATTTGCGCTGGCGCGCCCCGCAAGCTGTCGTGCCATGGAAAGGCGTCAAAACGGCGACGGAGTTCTCGGCAGCCTGCGCGCAAAAGGTCGACTGGATTGCGAGTCCCAAAAGCGAGGACTGCCTGTATTTGAACATTTGGTCGCCGCAAAAAGCCACGAAACTGCCGGTGCTAGTATGGATTCATGGCGGAGCCTATGAGGGCGGCACAGCCGCTGTCCCGGTTCAAAATGGTGCCAATCTGGCCAAGCGTGGCGCCATTGTGGTCACCCTCAATTACCGGCTCGGCATATTCGGCTTCTTCTCGCATCCGGAGTTGAGCAAAGAATCCCCGCAGCACGTTTCGGGGAACCAAGGCATTCTGGACCAAGTGGCCGCCTTGAAATGGATCAAGGCGAATATCGCAAAATTCGGCGGCGACCCGGAGCGTGTAACCATTATGGGCGGCTCATCAGGTGCTGAGTCAGTGGCCATTCTGGTATCCTCTCCCTTGGGCAAGGGCCTCTTCCAGCGCGCCGTAGCCGAAAGCGGTAACGATGCTTTTCCGATCAATCCCAGCGATACGCACCGATTTAATTCCAAGGTAGTCGCTGAAGCGAATGGAGTGACCCTGGCCAAGGCCGCGGGCGCGGAGCATTTGGCGGACTTGCGCAAACTCAGCGTCAAGGACTTGCAGGCGCAGACATGGCTACCGCGCGTTTACGTCGACGGCTATGTCCTCACCTCGGATATGACGACGCTCTTCCAAAAGCATCTGCAAAACGACGTCCCCCTATTGGCGGGCTGGACCGCCGAGGAAGGCAAGGACCTGGCCGGCATCTATCTCGGTACCAATGAGTTCACCGCAGCTAAGCACGTCGAGCATATGACGTCCTTGCTGAGTGCCCCACCCTCTCAGGCCTTGCTTGCGGCTTACCCTGGCGCCACCGATGCGGAGGCCACCGCCTCTATTCAACGATTGACCAATGACTGGTGGGGTTGGCGCACAGTGCATTGGGCTGAGTTGCAAGCCAAATATGGTCACGCAAAGCCTTACGTCTATTACTTCGCGCACCGTCCCACGGAGCCCGCGACCACCTGCTATTGGGCGTGCGGCGCCGGTCATGGCGTCGAACTGCAGTATCTTTTTGACAATCTCGATGTGGATGCACGCAACTGGAGCCAGGAGGATCGTCAATTGGCGACGCAACTGGCCGACACCGTTGTGCAGTTTGCCAAAACCGGCCGCCCGAATAGCGAGGGGTTACCGACATGGCCTGAATTCGACGGATCAAAAAGCTCCATTCGGATCATCGGTAACGAAGCGGAACTGAAGGCGCATCCCCTGCCCGATTTTTCCGTCTTTCTGAAACAGACCGATTAATTGTCTTAAGTCTGCTTAGGAGCGGCTCTCGTTCAGGACGCCGACAACGTTGAGATTCATGGAGACTTTGATGCGCACCAGTCCGGTAACTGTCACGGGCGGCACCATTGTGGGCGTACATGCCGAAGGTTTGAAAACCTACTTGGGCATTCCCTTTGCCGCGCCTCCGGTCGGAGATTTACGCTGGCGCGCACCTCAGCCTGTGGTGCCATGGGACGGTATAAAAGAAGCCACGAGCTTCTCTCCTGCGTGTGCCCAGACTGCGGTGTGGTTAAACGAAACCAAAAGCGAAGACGGTCTCTATCTCAACGTCTGGGCGCCTGAGGATGCCGAGAATCTGCCTGTCATTGTCTGGATTCACGGGGGTGGATATTACGGAGGTTCCGGAAAGTATAGCTGTGACAACTTGGCAAGGCGCGGCGCCGTTATAGTTTCTATGAACTATCGTCTCGGCGTTCTAGGGTTCTTTTCTCATCCCGAACTCACGGCGGAATCGCCGCACCACGCATCAGGCAATCAGGCGCTCCAGGATCAGATCGCCGCGCTGCACTGGGTGCAGCACAACATCACCACCTTTGGTGGCGATCCGGGCTCAGTAACCATCATGGGCCAGTCCTCTGGTGGTGAATCCGTGGCGATCTTGATCGCTTCTCCGCTGGCCAAAGGGCTCTTTCATCGGGCCATCTCTCAGAGTGGTAATGACTCTCTGCCGATTAATACCGACGATTACATTCGGTTCGATCAACAGGCGGCGGCCGAAGCTACGGGGCTGTCGTATGCCGAAAGCCTTGGCGCGAATAGCTTGGCGGATTTACGCAAGATGAGCGTCGAGAGTCTCCACGCAGCTTTCTTTTCGCCGCGTACGGTTGTCGACGGATATGTATTGCACGACGACCTCACAACGACTTATCGCAATCACCATCAAAACGATGTGCCTCTGTTGGCAGGGTGGAATGCCGAAGAGGGCAAGGACCTCACCCAAGAGATCAACGGAATCGATGATCTGACGCCTTCTCAAGTCCAGGAACTGGTGAAAAGGCTTCTGGGCCGCGAGCCATCCGCCGCTCTATTGGCGGCCTATCCGGGAATTATAGCCGCTACACCTGAAAGGGCCGTTATCGATCAACTTATGAACGACTGGTGGGGGTGGCGCATCGCGTATTGGGCAGGCCTACAGGCGAAGTACGGCCGGTCCAAATCTTACCTCTACTTCTTTGCGCACCAGCCCGCTGAACCGCTGGTTCCCTGCTCCTATGGCGGTGGCGCGGGGCACGGCGCCGAAGTCCCATACGTGTTTTACAATCTTGAATCCGATCCGCGACCCTGGACTGCCAAAGACCATCAACTGGCAACGCAACTCGCAGATACCTGGCTCCATTTCGCCCGGACGGGTACCCCCAATGGCCCTGCCCTAGCCGCTTGGCCCGCCTACGACGGATCCCATCCTACGGTGCTTCGCATCGGGAATGAGGCAGAGCTGAAGGCACACCCCCTGCCTGATTTCACTTTGTTTGCGACGCAGCGCGAATAATGGACACACTTTGTGCCCCCGATACGTCACATTGACGCTGCGCTTCGTAAGGGAAAATCGCCATCGGGTCTGATTGACGTTGACTTATAGGGGGTCTGCATGGGTCCGAACATAGCACATATCGGCTTGATTTGCCTAGGTTTTTACGCCGTTTCGCCGAACAATTTCACGGATTTAACCAAGGATTTCAGGGGTTTTGACCGCCATCATTCGAACCTTTTTCCAGTCCAGACCATCGAGCAAGGCAAGCGCCTGAACGTGGTTGAGCTAGATACGAGCAGGCCCAACCCTGGGCCAGATAAACTGAGATTTTTCCAGACGCTTTGCGTATCCACCGCACCATGTGATGTTCAGGCATTATACACTGCCCAGTGGGAGGGGGCATCCACCCCATCAGTTCAATAATCAACAGCTTGTTAATTGACACCGAGACGACAGGGCTCAGTCATCGGACCGACGAAGTCATCGAAATTGGCGTCGTGGCGTTCAGCTTCAACGAGGCGGGTATTAGCGCCACTATTAGTGGAGCGGCAGCGCATGGTAAGGCTATGGCGCAAAGGCACGATGATCATTCAAAGCTATAAGGAGCGCCATGACCAATACCGCCCTTCATGTGGTTTTCACGTTATCGGCCGCTGGCTCCCTACGTGAAGGCTTGGCTATAGCTGGACGTAACGAGGAGGTCGTAGGCCTTCAAGACGACTGGTCTCAAGGGCCGCTCGACAATACAGATCTGAATGCGCGATTGGATGTCGTTGAAGATTTACTGGAAATAGAGATCGACCAAGACGATCGAACCAGCATCGAGATTTTTTGGCAGAAGGCCCTCAATCCAACGCATCCGCGAATTGTGTGGCTCTCGCAATGGTCAACTATGGAATATTGCGGATTCCTCGAATGGCTTCGGCGCAACGGTGATGCAGCCTTCAATTTGGTCAATCTAACCGATCATTCACTTCCCGATCCCCGTACACCTGGGATAACTTCCCCAGTGCAATGCGTCTCATTGGTCCGTGGAGAGCTCTTTGCAAAGTACGCCCTGTGGGATCGTGCCATTACCCCGGATCGGCAAAGCCTGTCAAATTGGGCGAGTTTATGGGAACAATTGCGAACCGAAAATGCACCACTGCGCGTTATGACACCAGAAGGTCTGGTCTCGGCGCAGATCGACTATTTCGACAAGCAGTTACTGAAGCATGCCACCAATGATTGGGCCTTTGATCGCTCCTTAGTCGGCCAAGTGTTGGGTGATATGATGGTTGAAAGCTTCCGGGAACGCGGGGTATTCCAGTGCGGCGATCTGGTGCTGTTCGCACGGGTCCACGCCTTGGTAGAACGCGGTGCACTTGAAGGGCTTGGCGATCCTTATGCACGCGACTTCAAGGTAAGACTTCCAGTCTTGCACCCGGCAATGAGGGGGGAAAGCGGTCAATGATCGGATACCATGAATGGCGCGGGCTGTAGCGCAGCGACGACACGGTTTTGGCATCCGCTTGCCCTAAGGTCTTGACCGCGAGGAGCGCAGCCCTACTTAAATTTTATGCTCTTAAAGGCATATAAATGCGCTATTCATGCCCTAAAGAGCATCTTTCTTGAAATGTTAGTTAGATTCAGGTATGCTCTCAAAAGTACATTGACAGCGATAACATGCCCTTGAGGGAAATATGCGCAACGCGCTACTCACGACACAGCCCTATGACGTCGAGAAAGCCTTGCGAAAGGTGGGCGATAATTTGCGCACGGCGCGGCTACGCCGCAACCTGACGCTGGAAACAGTGGCATCGCGCATCGGCACAGGTGTGCGCGCGGTGATGGATGCAGAAAAAGGAAAAGCCTCTACCGGTGTGGCAACCTATGCTGCCTTGCTTTGGATATATGACCTGCTGCCTGCGTTTGAACAATTGGCCGATCCTTTACAAGACAAGGAAGGCACCGCGCTGGCTGCCAGAAAAGAAAAGAAACGCGCCCGCACGGGAAAGGGTTTAGACAATGACTTCTGAGTGTTTTGTTTACATTACGTTGCCCGGAACCACCAAAGCGATCACGGCAGGCAGGCTGGTGCTGGATCAAGACAGGAGCGGCAACGCGCTTGGCCGGTTCGTGTACGGTAAGCGCTATCTGGATAATCCCAACGCCGTTGCCTTCGATCCGCTGGAATTGAAACTGGCCGACACGACGTATGAAACCACACGCCTCAACGGCATGTTTGGCGCTCTGCGTGATTCGGGCCCCGACTTTTGGGGACGGCGCGTAATTGAAAAGCACTCCGGCCAGGTGGCAATGGGCGAACTCGATTACCTGCTGCACTCCCCAGACGACCGGGCGGGAGCGCTGGGTTTTGGGCTAAATGCCGTGCCACCCGCACCAATGCGCGCCTTCAACAAAACTATTGATCTGGCCAAGTTACAGACCTTGGCCGATGAGCTGATTGCGTCCCACGCGGACGGGGCTAACCCGGACATTGCACAGGTGCAAGACCTGCTGCTTCTCGGTACATCGATGGGCGGTGCGAGGCCGAAGGCGGTAGTTGAAGATGAAGACGGGTTATGGCTGGCCAAATTTAACCGTGACGATGACCGGTGGAACAGCGCCCGCGTTGAGCACGCGATGCTGGAACTGGCGAAGCAATGCGGCATCCAAGCGGCGGAAAGCAAATTGGTGACGGTCGCCGGTAAGGATGTGCTGATGGTCAAACGCTTTGACCGAGAGAAGGCAGGCGACGGTTATGCGCGGGCGCGCATGGTCTCCGCGCTAACATTGCTGCGCGCGGGTGACAGCCCGCAGGAGCGCGAACGCTGGTCGTATGTACTGCTGGCGGAAGAATTGCGGCGTGTGGTTGCACAGCCGAAGGGCGATGCAGGAGAGCTATTCCGGCGGATGGTTTTCAACGGCCTGATTTCGAATATCGACGATCACCCGCGTAACCATGCGCTGATTGCCAAAAAACGCGATTGGGCATTGTCACCAGCCTATGACCTGACGCCTTCGCTGGCTATCTCGATAGAGCGCCGTGACCTCGCCATGGAGTGCGGTGACATGGGGCGCTTCGCCAATGGCAGAAACATGCTGACGCAGGCTGCGCGGTTCCTGATGCAGGATAGGGAAGCCCAAGCGTTGATCGACACGATGACGCAAACCCTCAAGCAGCAATGGTATGCAGTTTGCCGCAGATGCGGGGTATCCGAAGGGGATACTCAAACCCTGGCGGGGGCATTCGCGTACGAGGGCTTCAGCACGTAACCTAACTTTTTAGTTGAGTATCAAACCCCTACGACCCGTCCAGCCAGATCGAAATCGGCGCACTCAAAACGGCCTCGCGCCTTAGGATAGCCGGATTGATTGGACACGATCCGCGTCTGGCCTAACATGTGGTCATCGCATTCGTGAGTACGGCCGTAGAGCCAGAGCAATGGTTGACGGGATAGCATCAACGCCTCCACATAAAATTTGTCGTGAGGGTGACGCGCTGAGCGACCCTGAAGCGCTGATGGCGTGGTTCGCGGCCTTCGGAATTGAGCTCGAACTCGTCGGTCTGGAAGCCGGGCCGTTGTCGCAATGGCTTTACGCCGAAATGACCACCCAGGGGCAGGTGTGCCAACTGATCGAGACGGGCATGTGCGCACAGCCTTCAAGATTATGCCGGTCAAGACTGACAAAAAGGATGCTCGTGGGATTGCCCAATTAATGCGGTTAGGCTGGTATCGGCCAGTGCATTGCAAATCTCAACCGGCTCAGGAAGTTCGTGCGATCCTGACAGCCCGTAAACTTCTGCAAACGAAGCTTTTGGATATCGAGACAAGCCTGCGCGGCATTCTTCGAGGCTTTGGTTTGAAGGTCGGCGCCATCTCTAACTCAAAAACTCTCAAGTTTTGATTCATCTCGTATATTCAGCTTATTCCGCAGAACAGTTGTCCCCTTGTAAACATAGGGATCGTCGAAGGCGTCGTAGCCTCCGAAACTCATTTATGAACTTTGCTCTCGGAATACGCCCTTATAACAGCTTGCCGTCTCTCTTCAGGGCTCACATCTTCCGATCGAAGACTGTTTAAGCGTTTTGAGCTTTCGCGGTTCAACTTCAGACCTTCAACTGCACTAATTGCTGCAAATGCCTTGCGGCCAAGCACGTGCGAGTTGGCGGAAGTTTTAATGGTTTTAGGTTTTTTTTGAACGGGCATTTCAGAAAGCAACCACGGCACCCGCCAGCGGGGAAGGTTTTTGTGCCAGTCCTGCGTCGTTATTTAGTTAGATTTCCAGACCTGAAGGTCCCAAAATACAAACTTGATGTTCTGTGCTTGCCCAATCTACACCGACAAATAAAGTCGGCTCGTCTAACATTTGCGCTTCCTGTCAATGTCGAGTTCGCTGCGTCGCTTCGCCGTTCCCTGTACTGGCGCTCCAGGCTATATAGCCTTGGCGCAACTCCCCACTGGGCGTGCTCCGCAGTCAACCGATCGAGGTGCATGTCCCCCCACGCGTTCAAGGACGCAGGGGGCAAAAGGCTAATCTCGACCAGCCGACCCGTGACGGCTAGAATAATCCAAACCGCTCAGAAAGGGTACAGGGGCGGATTTGAACCGACGACCTTCTTGCCCGTTATCGAATGTCGAAAAACTCGTGGCCCTAAAGCCTAAAGCCAGGCTATCATTTTCTGCACCCAAAACGGGCTCCAATGCAACAAACACATGGCATTTCGGTTAGCTTCCTACTCGGTGCTCTAACTTAACAAATGCGTAAATGATGCCGCAGGATGACTGAATGACTGAACGTCAAAAACTTACGCCGCTAAACTACGCCCTTCTTGGCTTGGTCCTGCGCAAACCGGCGACGGGGTATGCTATCCGCAAGATCTTCGAAACCACCCCCATAGGAAACTATTCAAGCAGTCAGGGCAGTATCTACCCGGCCATGGCAAGCCTTGTGCGCAAAGGCCTTATTGAGACGATAAAAGGCGAGCGCGGTAAGGGGCTCTTCCATATCACTGACGCCGGAAGGCGCGCGTTTGAATCTTGGCTCTGCCTGCCCGTCGATCCGAAAGACCTGTCAACCGCGATGCTCCGCTTTCCCTTTCTGGAAGGCCGCCCAGACCTGACGGCCGCATTTCTTACGTCATTCGAAACCGCAGCTTTGTCCGAGAAGCAGGCCCTGCAGGAATTTATCGAAAGTCCTGCTGGGCAATCCCTGTCGAGACAAAGCCAAGTGGCGGTGATTTACGGTATCAGAAACCTCGAAAGCGCGGCCAACTGGGCCGAATGGGCACGCGGTGACCGTCTGATCGACTCCGCCGCCTCTTATCCGAAATCATGACCGGCGTGGACGTGCGCTAAGGCGCCAGCTCCAGATCTACCTTGCGCAAAATGGGCCGTGGCGTTGGAGAGCCACACTGCGTCAGGGCGGCATCCTTGCAGACCCGTTCAGAGGTGGTGACGGGGTTATCCATATGGGCCTTTAGAATCCGGCCATTGGCGCGATCGAGTGTAATGCGTACGTCAAACCGTTCTTGCCCCACGGCAGCCTTGAAGGATCCGTCAGGTAGTTTCCGAACCTCGACCCAGTTATTGGCCGTATCCGCAACAGGGGCCTGCATCCACGGCGCGGGCATATGGATCTTCGGCTGCGGTGGCGGGACGTGCCTTACCAGCAAGACAACGGTTCCTTGGGCGTCGTCAACGCTTTCAAGGGTCATATCGAAATCAACAGCATCCTCGCCAATTACCACCGCCTCACCGTCGGCCCAAGACGCCGTCATTGGATTTGGGAAGTAAAAGTGGTCACCGGGCTTATGGAGAGCGTTGAACTTGTTGGCCAGCCACAGATCGACATACACCGTCATCAAATCGGTAACCGGCCCGACAAGGGCAGGGGATACACCCGACAAATCGGGGGGCGAAGGCATGTGATCAGGATCAAGTGACAGTGGCTGACGGTAAGCCTGCATCGCCGGCGTCATCGGAGAAGGCGAACCGTTCATCGTGAGCCCTGACCATGTAATCTCTTCCTGAAATACACCAGATTGGCTCGTCGCTACGCTTTTGGCCACCGCCGAGTAGTGGACGCCTTCATTCACAGTGGTCATGCGATAGGTGAGCGTCTCGCCCTCGCGATAGGATCGCTTGAGCGGAGACGACGCATCTGCCGCGGCCAAAGCAGGCAATGCCGCCAAACCGAGGCAGGCTAGAATTAGACGCACTTTCATTTGCTCACCCCGCTTTTGACCCAAACCACAATTTAGTGCGAAGCGTACCATTAGTCAAGGCGCGTGGATTTGATTAATACCAGCCTGCGCGGCTTAGAGCTCATTGGGCCATTTTCGTATGCCGATCGACATAATGCGCCAAGGTTGATTTAGGTGGACCGCCAAATATGCTCCAGATCGCGCTCTGCAGTTGGTGCAAGGCGGAATCTAGCCATGTGCCTGTTGCATCCGTCGCTTGAAAGCTTCGGGGTCGAAGAGTTGAGGTTCTCCGCTGTTTTCGGCTTCGATCAAGGCGGCTCGGATGCTCTCGATCTCGGCAGTTCTCTCTTGTTCTCGTCGGATCAGGTCACGGATTATTTCACTGTCGTTTGTGTAGTTGCCGTTTTCGATCTGAGATTTAACCCAGGCGTCTTGCTGGTCAGTTATGGTGATAGTCTTGCGCACGGTCGCCATGTCGAATCCTCCACGGGGTCGTCATACTATTGGTGCGATTTTACACGCCCAACGCAAATTACCAACCTTTCATTTTATTCATGGGCATTTGTCTAGGGGGACTTTGGCAGACTGTCAGTGCGATAATTCCAATCCCTCGCGCACGGCACGTTCTTTGATGGCCTCAAGCAACGGCGGCATGTGCATCCGCCGCAGCCAGTCCGGGACAATTTCGTCTGAATTGACGATTAACACCCACTGCAAGGCACTTAAGCCCCAGAGTTCAACCTACTCCGTCCAGTCAGGCCCGAAAATTCGGGTAGCCTGAGCGTGCCGGATTTCGGGGCCTCAACGAGGGACAGTTAGACAGTGCTTCACCCTGGCCTCCCTTCGATCTCCCTGAATGTGCAGGCTTCTGACGCATGACCTCTCGCAGCGACGAGGTGTTCAACATGGACTTGCCCGGAAAAAGTGGAGAGCGATGCTTTTTGCTGGACCCCATCTGACGGCGGTTACCACGGCCATATGCGCCTTGTGCTCCCATCGCTGGCGGAATTACAGTTTGTCGTCACGCTGAAGGGTAAGGTCCAACACGTATCCCAACCTACATCGCTCTGAGAATGACACCTAGATTTCCGGTGCCTTATTGTCAGGTATCTGACCTAGTATAATCCAGCAAGGCGACAGTCGCAGAAAAGCGTCTGACAGTCAGATCGAGTGTCGTGCCCTCAGCGTCCTCCAGTGCCAACGGCGCGCCGATTTCAAAAGGTGCGGGCTGGGTTGTGTTACCGTCTATGGAAATATTGTCAGCGTAGAGGAAATAGTGGCTGCTCGGGTTCGTGACCGGATTCAGACGTCCTTTTAATCCTGGGATATAACCGTTTGAACGGATGATCAGGGATCCCGTCTCGGGTATATCTCGCATCACCAAGGAGACTGGCGTGGTCGGATCGATAGCTTCTACTATCTCGCCTGGGTGACCAGGATGCGCAGCGAGCAACGTATATGGTCTCAGTGTTGTCACTTCGATCTGGCATTTACCTTCACTGTCGGTCTCCCCATCAACTGTCGTCCCATTATCAGCTTGGAGAAATATTTGCGCGCCGCTTACCGGCCGCCCCTTCATGTCCTTCACCAAGATATTAAAAATGGCGGGGGCTTTTCGCCGGCCAGAGCCCGAATTTTCGGCTTTTTTGGAGGTACGTGATGGAAGCACCAACTCTCTTCGCATCGTATCGCGTATCCGCCTGATACTGTCATCGTCAACGCCCGCTTCGGCGGCTAACTGTGGCCATGTCTCGACGACATCGTGGATGTCACGAACCAACTTTTCAGCAGTCGGTCGCTTCAGACCGCAAAACTCGCCGAAATCGAGCAGATCCTTTAGTTCGAAGTCATCACGTTTACCGTTTAGGCTCATCTGATGCATGCTAGTCCAAGGACCAGACGGATTATAGGCGTAACAGACATCAAACGCCGGCGACAAACGCCATTCCCCTTTACGGTTCATCAGGAAGGCGATGTTCTTGACGTGGTCATCCTGGTTACGGATCAGAATGTTGAAAACAGAACGGCGGAATTGCTGTTCTATGTCGTATTGCGGCAGGGAGAGCATGCGAATTGTCTCGACGGATTGCTCATATGAATAGGCGCCGGCCGCATTGAAATCGTAGTGCCTCATGCCGGCGAGGGATTGCATGTGAATCTTCTGGCCGCTCTCAGTTCTGTCAAACCGATGCGTCATGAAGTGAGCACGTCCCCCTTCGAGATGTAGGCGGCTCTCAGTCATATCGATGCCGGCGGCCTTCGCAAGCAGATAGAAACTATATTCGATCCGGCCGAACCCCTGAGGATCGGCCAATTCCTTGTCCTTATTGTTACTGATGCCGTCGAACTTCATAAGCCAGTAGGTGAAGCCCTCCCCAGCCTTTATTTGTCCGGACCGAAATTCCCCGCTCTCCCGGTTCCAGGCGAGAACGGCTTTGGCCCTTGCGCCTCCGGCTGAAGTTCCGACGCGCAGAATGTCCTGTAAGGTCTCGTGATCGTCAATTCCTGTGAGCACACCGGACAATTGCTTTCGGTTGTTCAGTACGAGGTTGGCGAGTGTGACGAGTGCATCAATTTCTACCGTGCGCGAACCCTTCTGGCCCTGCGCAATAACCGGATGGAACTCCAGAGCGCCCATGCCACGTGTTCCAATGTAGCATAGGCGTTCGACGGGATTAAAGCTGCTGGCCGGCCGGCTTTGTTGGGCGAGCCAAGCGTCGATCAGGGCATTTCCGAACTTATCTGGCAATGAGTCCGCCAACAAGCCAGGCAAGCCCTTGAAAGCATCTCGGGGCAAGCCAGGAAACTCATACGGGTCAGCAATTAGGGGCATGGTAACCGGTGCAAGTTGGATGTTACTAGCCAGGAAATCGGGTTCATACTGGAAGACACCAATCTGACGATCGCTGAGCCAGCTGACCGCACCGATGTTTTTGCCCCACAGGCGGACGTGAGCGTCTGTCATTCCTCGTCATCTCCCCAAGCCCATTCGGATGCAGGCTTAGTCTCAGCTTGAACCGGACGCGCGCGTTGACGCTCCTTTCCTTGCAGCTTTACACGTTCAATCGGTCGAACGGCCGGATCAGGCAGCACACTGAGTAAATTCGTTTCCAGGTTAAGCGCTAACAGCACCCTAATGAAAGAATCAAGCGATCCCCCCTCTCCCGCCTCTAATCTGGCTAGCGTTCGTTGGGAGGTACCGGTTTCCTTTGCGAGTTGTGCGCGTGTCAGATTGCGGCTCAATCTAAGTTTCGATAATCGATCACCGAGTTGAGCCTCGAAGTGACCTACCGTTTCAATTGACACATTATTAGTAGACATATTTGGCGCCTTAAAACGATTTTCGGGCGTAACATGCCATATTTGACCAATTACGAACAGCCCTATACGTCCTTTTTATAGCGAGTAAAATATATACATCCAATTAATTGCCAAAATTGGCACCTTAATGGTAAAAAACGGTCCCAATGCGCCAAAATTGGCACTTTAAAATTCCCACGTAATTTGCGGATAAAGGCGCAACTATTGGGTCAAATGAACTCAAACGCCGTGCCGAAGCTCTGACGGCAGCGGCAGAGCGCTATATTTCCGAGGTCGCCCTCCCCGCACTTGCAACGTCCATTAGCGAGGCGCTTGGCACTGTGGATGGCTGGAAGCTGGTTGTTGCGGAAGACGATGCACAGACGATCCTGTTCCGCTATCCGCGTCTGGCCAATTACGGGACGGGTTTCGGACGTGGTGGATATGGAGTCGGACGGTTTGGTGAAGGTGAAATCGGCTATATCAAGCCGCAAATCAAGCTGAAGTTTGGCGCGCGCGGTGAAATTGAGCCCAACGAAACGCGGGTCATCAAGCCTTATTTGGCCGAACGGTTTCCTGATCTGTTGGTCAATGCCGAGACGGCTTTCTCAACGCTGGCAGCTGAACGCACGTTCTGGGAAAAAGCGACGATCCTGCACGCGCTGCATCACGGCTCCAAGATGCGTGACCGGATGTCGCGCCACTATTACGATTTGCATATGCTGGTCATGGCCGGTGTTTAGATACCGCATTGGCTAAGCCGGACTTGCTGGCATCTGTTGTACGGAACAAAAGCCTTCTATTCCGCGATGCCAAGGCATCCTATGAAACCGCTGCCTTCGGCACACTTAAACTCATGCCGACAGGAAATCCGGTTGATGACCAAAAACGCGACTACGCCGCGATGGGCGAAATGTTCATGGGTGATGGTCCGGATTTCGATACCGTGATGAAGACGATCAGCAAGCTGGAAGAGATGATCAACGGGTAATCCCTATCAGACAATACCGTTGTTAGAAGCGATGTAGAGCGGTAATTTTTCCACGGATTGAATGGCGTGGCCGAATTAGCCAGGCTCGCAGGCGAGCTGTCAACGGCTCATCAAAATAGCATTCCGCAGCGTAAGATCCTCTCGCCTGTCCGAGGCCAATCTCTTTTGCCAAATCAAAGCCGTGCTCAAACCGGCTACAGCACAAAAGGCCGGCCTATGGCCCCAACGGCCGGCGCTGTCCTTTTCTACCCCTAGGGAAAGACCACCCCCTAGGCGCATGGCGGAAAACACTAAGCCACCAAACCGGTCCGCGAAAAATCAATACTATAGAGTGGCGAGTTCTCTCGCCATGAATGAACGGGCGGGGACTAGATGAGCTTAAGGCGAGCGGCCACACGCGCCACGGGACCAGACCAGTCGGCTGGAAAGGTCTGACGGAACAGCTCAACAGTCGGATACCAAGGGCTGTCCGAGCGATCACGCAGCCACCGCCAGTCTGGTGCGAACGGCAATAAGACCGAAACCGGCCTGCCCATAGCGCCTGCCAAATGAACAATGGACGTATCGACTGCGACCACATGATCCAGAATTTCCAGAATGGCCATGGTGTCGGTGAAATCGACAATTTCAGCACCCAGATTGATCAGCGGTGCCCTGCCGTAGTAATCCGCCGCCTGCGCGGCCGCTGGCCCCATTTGCAACGACACAAGGACGGTCTGTTCCAGAGCGCTCAAAGGCGCAAGCTTCTTAAGCGACATCGAGCGGTTCAGATCATTGCCGTGGGTTGGCCTTCCCGCCCATACAATCCCCACGGTCCGAAACCCTTTAGGGATCAAAGCCTCTAGTCTTTTCCGCCACTTGGCCACCAAAGAGGCGTCGGCATGTACATAGGGCACTGGCGCCGGGATCGATTGCAAATCCGTGCCAAAGAGGCGCGGGAGACCAGAAAGCGAGCAATAGGCGTCAAATGCCGGCACCTCCTCCCAACGATCGGCATAATGGACGATCCCATTTTGCTGGGCCACGATGGGCCGCATCTCGGAACTGCACGCCATAATGAGGTTGGGGCAAAGTTTCGCCACCTCTGACACATAACGACAAAACTGGATCGTATCGCCAAAACCCTGGTCGCCGATCAGAAGCAAGGCGCCATCGGGCATGGCTTTACCGTCCCACAGAGTTTTACCCTTGTGGGGCAGTAAGGACGGGGAATTCGGCATATCAAACCGCCATTCATATTCCCTCCACCCTTCTTCAAACGCGCCGTTCAACAGTAAGGCTTCCGCTAGTTCAAAGTGTGTGGCTGCCATGTCCGGCTGGAGTGACAAGGCATGACGCGCACAGGCAATCGCCTCGTCGATCTCCATGCGATCGTAATGAATGACACCGAGGTTGTAGTGAGCGCCTGCGTCTTCAGGCGCCAGTTCCACAGCCTTCCTGCCGTGCATGACCGCGTCTTCCAAACGCCCCTGACTGCGATAGAGCTCGCAGATATTGCGATGAAAAATCGGCTGATCGGGCGCGCTGACAATCGCCTTTTCGAGCCAATGCAAAGCCAACTGCGGCTGCTTTCGCCTGTGCGCAAGGATAGCGGCCTGGTGCAGAGCGGGCGCATAGGCGGGATGCGCGTCCAGGACGCGTGACACAATCTCTTCGGCAGCGTCGAAACGCTCCGATTGTACGTGCGCCTCAGCTTCCGCCAACCACGCGTCGACCGTCCGAGATCCCCCCCCCTGAAGGGACGGCTGCTGACCTTGCGCCACACTAGCCATCTATCGAATATCCCAGACGCGCGATCGTTGGCTCCAGAATCGGGATCACCGGCGCCAGGTGCTTCAGATAATGCCTGTAACGGTAACGCGACTTGTCATAGAGCTGTTCTGTTACCTGAGCATAACTCGCTGTGCGCGCATAACGTTTATTTTCATGGAACTTTAAGCATCCCTTGTCGAAAGGCAAATCCGCGAACGCCAAAATCTGACGGACATTGGGCTCCTGATCTTCGACGATATCTTCGTATCTTACAGCCAGATATTTTAGCGTCATTTCACGCCGATAGTGCGCCACCAGATCCATCACCAGAACATAATGCTGAGCGATGGTCTCCAGTTGGTTGGCACAGTAAAAACCGTGGGTCAGGTGATTAGAATAGACCGACAGAACAATATCCAGAGGGTGGCGCAGGACATGTATAAGCGGCGCATCCGGGAACATCAGCGCAATCAGCCCAAGGTGCGTTTCATTCAGAGGCATCTTGTCGGTAAAGCGCGTGGCGCCCGGCTCGACAATACCCAGTTGCTTCACACGTTGCAGGTAATAATCCCGCAGATTGTTCAGCCCCTCGCATTGGTCCCCCATCCATAGGTCCGCCAGGGCCTCGGGATAGGTCAGAGGGCTATTCAACATACGGGGCATCAAATCAGCCACATCATTAACGAAGGTCAGTTCGTCTCCGGCGGACACCTTAGGATGGGCCGACAGGGTCTGTTCAACCATCGTCGTGCCAGAGCGCGGAAATCCAAGGATGAAAATGGGCTTCGGGTCATGTTTAAGCGTCGTGGCGCGGGGCACAATGCGTAAGCGGCTGCTGGTGAAGTAGGCCTTCAGTCGCTCAACCAATTGCGTGGCATGCGCCGCCATGTACACCGGGCCACCCTGGTCCACGTTCAGACGTTTTCCGCTGCTAAAGGCCTCGAAAGCCTCATCGAAGCGCCCCATCTTGTCCAGCAAACGCCCCTTTTCCAGCATCTCATTGGTGCCAAGCCCGGCTCCAGGACTAGATAGAGCGATGCGATCAAGTATGGCCAAGGCGTCGTCATAATGTTTGGTACGCCCGCGCACGACCGCGCGATGCAACCATATGCTGGGATGGCCAGGCGCCATGGCCTCAGCCTGATCAAGCAACGCGTCCGCGCGCGCGAAATCCCGGTCGGTTTCCTCCATGCGCGCCCAACCGAGCAAGGTCTGCAGAATAGATGGGTCGAGGCCAACCAACTCTTCATAAAGCGCCCGCGATTCGGCCATCTTCCCCTGATTCTTCAGGTTCCAGGCGAGGTTGGCGAGAAGAATGGGCTGCCGGTGCCCCAGAAGTTCAAGCGCCCTTCGATAGTGAAATTCGCCAACCTGCGGTCGGTTCATTTCCGTCAAAATCATGCCCATCAGATTATGTGAAACCGGATCGGTGGGCGCAATACGCACGGCATTGCGCGCGTGGCCTTCCGCTTCCGCCAGATGGCCCCTGCCAAACAATAGCAAAGCGAGTTCCTGAGTGGCCCAGATATTGTTGGGATCCAGCGACACCAGGCGCTTTACCAGCGCCTCAGCGGCCGCCATAGCGCCTTCGGCCTTACGTATCTGATAGAGGACGGCCAACGCCCCGCCCTGACCAGGTGCAAGTTCCAGCACCTCAAGACACAGGGCCTCCGCTTCCTTCAAAGCGCCATTGGCATGTCGGCTAATGGCTTCGTCAACAAGAGGCAACAGGTGACGGCTGGAGGGTGTGGCGGCAAAATTTTGAAGATCCGCCTGGCAACAGCGCAATGCACTGAGCCCGCTGCCACAGGCACAGAAATTTGGCTGTAAACGATTCATATATTGTATCCCGGACTGGTCCGGCTTTTCCTACTAAGCCGCCCTGTGGTCTGACGCCCCATCCCTTTGTTGGTGAAGCGGCAGAACCTGATAGAAACTATTGATCAGCGTTGCAATCCACGCCGGTCAAGATGCGCGACGACCTTAAAATACCCACGAGAAGACACCGGTGACGGCATGGTCCTCTGCGTTTTCGGAGAGAGTCCCTTGATAGGAGAGGCCCACCTTGATTTCGTCTCTTACCTTCCAGTCCAGGCCCAATTCGACCACAGTCGAATCCCTTGCCAGCAGAACACCATTTACCTTGAAACTATTGCCTGTGCTGGTCAAGGTCATATAGCTGGCCTGGTTCAGATCCCCGTAGGCGTGCTGCCAACCCAAGGTCATGCGTGGGACGAGCCTGACGCCGTTACTGAATATCCAGTGGCTGCCTGAGCGCAGTCCCAGCGTAGAGTAGGTCATCTCCGTGGTGGCGCTCTGCACGTTCAGGGCCGCGTCGCCACCTTGTTCCTGAGCGACACCACGCGTCTGGTGGACACGCGACAGGCCGGCGAACGGCTCCATAGCAACGCCTTTCCAGACGAAGCCATAACCCATCTCACCAAACACCTGCGCTGTACGGGCATCGTAATGGCTGATCAGTGCGTCCTCGAAGCTCGGGAAGGTGACCCGGCGTCCCATGTCAACATGGCTCCAGCTAACGGCGCCGCCCAACCGAAGATTGACACGGCCGAAGGCGCGACCGGCATAAAGGCCAAGGTTATAGGTATCGACATCGGCGAAACTCGCCCGCTCAGATAGGGTGAGGCTTGAACTTGTGTAGCCGGCCGCAGCCCCCGCCCGCCAATTCTGACCGAAGCGCGCGTCCATGCCGGTCATGAAACCAGATCGATCGTGACTCAGCGATGCGGCGTTACCGTCGTTTCTGATCTTGCCTCGGCCACCAAAGGCTTCGGCCCATGTGATCACAGTGGAGGTTGAGGACTCACTTCCAGACGTGACCGTACTCGCTTCGCCGGTGCCCAGAGCGGCAAACTCACCGGCGGCAGCGCCATAGGTCTGCTGTCGTAGTCTGTTCAGCATGGTTTTTGGCACGGCACGACTGTCGTCCAGCAAGGCCGTGGTGACGGAGGCGTAGGCTTCACCCGAAAGCATGTTAAAGGCGCTGCGGGCGCCCTCTAAGCTCTGTCCCAGGACTGCCTGATAAAGCGTCGTGTCCTCTCCGCCCGCCTGTACAGCGACGGCGACGTTATGTTCGTTGGTGGTGCTGGCCGCACTGGAGAAGTCCACAGGTTCACGACCGGTCGTGAGCGTCAGGGTGACTCCGTTCGGGTTATAGGTCACCTGGGGTGTCAGGAACGCAAGATCGGTCTTCACGCTGCTGAACTCACCGGTCAGGCTAGTGCTGGAAATGACCGAGTAGGCGGTAGAGGTGTTATAGGTGCCGTTGGCCGCCAGCACAGACAAGGTGCCGTCGAGCGTCGCGCTGCCAGAGACCTGCAATTGTGAACTCTCGCCGGCCGCATTGACAGCGACCTGCAGCGTACCGCCAGCCGTCTGTATGAAGTCGCCCTTGACCTGCAACGCACTGCCGGCAGCACCGGGCTGCAGCGTTCCGGCGTTCATCACAGACCCTATCGTCCAAGTGCCACTGGCTCTCCACACAGCCTTCTCAGCAATGGATAGCCGACTTCCGGCACCGAAATTGGCCAGTTGGCTGGCCAAAATTCCCGAACCCGCAAGTGTGATCTGACCCGCGCCATAACCGCCGTCTATATCTCCATTGACGACAGATCCGGTGGTCAGAGTCAGGGCATTCGCGCCGCTGCCGAACTGCACAGCGATACCGCCCGTGCCATAGATCGTACCACTGTTGATAGCGCTGGCGTCTTGACCGGTAAACTGAAGGCCGATAACCCCGCCAATCACGCCGCTGTTGGTAAGGGAAGCCTGGCTGCCGAGTGCAAGACCGGCAATCGCATCGTCAAGAATGGTGCCTGCATTGACGACCGTGCCGCCGCTGGCGACCTGCACACCGAAAATGCCACCCTGAATAAAGCCGCTGCTAGAGTTGGTGAGCACACCCCCCGCCTCCAGACTTACGCCGGTATCATCGGTGCCGATGATCGTGCCGGTGTTATTGACGCTTCCCCCGCCCGTAACGCCAATGCTCGATGCCAACACGTCGCCGCTGTTGTTGAACGTCCCTGAGTTACTGAAAACGCCGGAATTACTGATGGTGCCGGTATTACTCATACCGCCGCTGTTGGTCATCATGCCAGTATTGGCAAGGCTGCCGGTATTGCTCAGCGAACCATTATTAATCACGGATCCTGAATTGCTGAGCGTGCCGGTATTCGCGATGGCGCCATTGCTGGTCAGGGTGGTGGTGTTAATCAGAAGCCCGTTTGAATTGATCTGGCCATTGTTAACCGAGTCATCATCCACCGACACGACACCGCTGCTCACAAGCGTGGCGCCGCTGGTGATCTGTAAAGCGCCGTCCAGCGTGCCCTGGTTGGTCAGTGTCCCTGACATCACCGCAGCGTTGGTGATGGTCGAGGTGCTGTCGACGTCTTGGGTCGCGTTGATAAAGCCGACATACTGGAAGCCGATGGCTGTCACGCCAGCAAGCGTAGCGCTGCCATTCACCAGCAGGGTGTTGACCCCGAGCGTGCCATCAGCAATGCCGTTCAGCGAACTGCCGTTTTCCAGGATCAACTGGTTGGTGCCGCCGGCAAACCTGATTGCCGTACCGCCTGCACCCGAAATCTCACCGAAGTTGTCAATCGTGCCGGAACCGCCCGAGAACAGCACGCCGACGCCCGAAGCGCCGCTGCCGATGATCGTGCCCGTATTCGTCACCAGAGCCGTGCCGCCGGTGATCTCGATGCCCGACGTCGCACCGCTGATATGACCGCTGTTGGAGACGCTGCCGCCCTGCGACAGAACCACGCCCTGGCCAAGAACCCCGGCGATGCTGCCGCTGTTGACGATCGTGCCACCACCCGAAAGCGACAGCCCTGTCAGCCCACCCGATATCAGCGCAGTACTGCCCGTATTGTTGACCGTGCTCGCAGAACTCAGAGCGACCGCCGTGCCCGAGGCGCCGCTGGCGCTGATCGTGCCAGAATTATCCACCACAGACGCGCTGCCCGTGATGCCCGCCAGAACGCCGGTGATGCTGCCGCCAGACTGGTTGCGCACCACGCCCGCGCCGGTCGTCGTGACCGTGCCGGAAATACGTCCCGTATTGCTCAGAAGCCCGCTGTTGAGCAAGGTGCCCGACGACGACAGCAAAGTCCCGCTGTTCGAAAGGGTGCCTGTATTGCTCAGAAGACCCTGATTGGTCAGCGAAGACGCGTTGCTCAGAGAGCCGATGTTGGTGAACGACGCACCGGAGGCGACACGTAATGCGCCGCTGTTGGCAAAGATGCCATTGTTGACCGAGTCATCATCCACCGACACGACACCGCTGCTCACAAGCGTGGCGCCGCTGGTGATCTGTAAAGCGCCGTCCAGCGTGCCCTGGTTGGTCAGTGTCCCTGACATCACCGCAGCGTTGGTGATGGTCGAGGTGCTGTCGACGTCTTGGGTCGCGTTGATAAAGCCGACATACTGGAAGCCGATGGCTGTCACGCCAGCAAGCGTAGCGCTGCCATTCACCAGCAGGGTGTTGACCCCGAGCGTGCCATCAGCAATGCCGTTCAGCGAACTGCCGTTTTCCAGGATCAACTGGTTGGTGCCGCCGGCAAACCTGATTGCCGTACCGCCTGCACCCGAAATCTCACCGAAGTTGTCAATCGTGCCGGAACCGCCCGAGAACAGCACGCCGACGCCCGAAGCGCCGCTGCCGATGATCGTGCCCGTATTCGTCACCAGAGCCGTGCCGCCGGTGATCTCGATGCCCGACGTCGCACCGCTGATATGACCGCTGTTGGAGACGCTGCCGCCCTGCGACAGAACCACGCCCTGGCCAAGAACCCCGGCGATGCTGCCGCTGTTGACGATCGTGCCACCACCCGAAAGCGACAGCCCTGTCAGCCCACCCGATATCAGCGCAGTACTGCCCGTATTGTTGACCGTGCTCGCAGAACTCAGAGCGACCGCCGTGCCCGAGGCGCCGCTGGCGCTGATCGTGCCAGAATTATCCACCACAGACGCGCTGCCCGTGATGCCCGCCAGAACGCCGGTGATGCTGCCGCCCGACTGGTTGCGCACCACGCCCGCGCCGGTCGTCGTGACCGTGCCGGAAATACGTCCCGTATTGCTCAGAAGCCCGCTGTTGAGCAAGGTGCCCGACGACGACAGCAAAGTCCCGCTGTTCGAAAGGGTGCCTGTATTGCTCAGAAGACCCTGATTGGTCAGCGAAGACGCGTTGCTCAGAGAGCCGATGTTGGTGAACGACGCACCGGAGGCGACACGTAATGCGCCGCTGTTGGCAAAGATGCCATTGTTGACCGAGTCATCATCCACCGACACGACACCGCTGCTGACAAGCGTGGCGCCACTGGTGATTTGTAAAGCGCCGTCCAGCGTCCCCAGGTTGGTCAGTGTCCCTGACATCACCGAAGCGTTGGTGATGGTCGAGGCGCTGTCGACGGCCTGAGTCGCGTTGATAAAGCCGACATACTGGAAGCCGATGGCTGTCACGCCGGCAAGCGTAGCGCTGCCATTCACCAGCAGGGTGTTGACCCCGAGCGTGCCATCAGCAATGCCGTTCAGCGAACTGCCGTTTTCCAGGATCAACTGGTTGGTGCCGCCGGCAAACCTGATTGCCGTACCGCCTGCACCCGAAATCTCACCGAAGTTGTCAATCGTGCCGGAACCGCCCGAGAACAGCACGCCGACGCCCGAAGCGCCGCTGCCGATGATCGTGCCCGTATTCGTCACCAGAGCCGTGCCGCCGGTGATCTCAATGCCCGACGTCGCACCGCTGATATGACCGCTGTTGGAGACGCTGCCGCCCTGCGACAGAACCACGCCCTGGCCAAGAACCCCGGCGATGCTGCCGCTGTTGACGATCGTGCCACCACCCGAAAGCGACAGCCCTGTCAGCCCACCCGATATCAGCGCAGTACTGCCCGTATTGTTGACCGTGCTCGCAGAACTCAGAGCGACCGCCGTGCCCGAGGCGCCGCTGGCGCTGATCGTGCCAGAGTTGTCCACCACAGACGCGCTGCCCGTGATGCCCGCCAGAACGCCGGTGATGCTGCCGCCAGACTGGTTGCGCACCACGCCCGCGCCGGTCGTCGTGACCGTGCCGGAAATACGTCCCGTATTGCTCAGAAGCCCACTGTTGAGCAAGGTGCCCGACGACGACAGCAAAGTCCCGCTGTTCGAAAGGGTGCCTGTATTGCTCAGAAGACCCTGATTGGTCAGCGAAGATGCGTTGCTCAGAGAGCCGATGTTGGCCAGGGTGCCGCTGTTCGTGAACCCCACGCCAGAGGAAACGGTATTGGCGCCGGTGAAGGTCCAGCTGGCGCCGCTATTGACCGAGACCAGGCCGAAATTGGTGAAGCTGGCGCTGCCGAGGCCGGTGAAGCTGCCGCCGGTGCCGTCGAAGGCCAAGGTATTGGTGCCGGCGCCGCTATCCACCACGCCGATGAAGGTGGCGCCCGCCTGCAGGGTCACGAGGTCGTCGCCGGCGCCTAATGCCACCGCCTTGGTACCGCCGGAAATGGTGCCGCTATTGGTGATGGTGTTGTTGAATGTGCCGTTGGTCAGCCAAACGCCATAGTTGGTGCCGATGATCTGGCCCTGATTGTTCACCACGTTGGCCCCGAAGGAGCCGGAGCCGATGCCGATGTCCGGCGAAGAGATCAGCGACGCGCTGCCGGAATTGGTGATGGTGCCGCCCGCTCGCGCATAGATACCGTAGGCGTGGCTGGCGATGGTGGACAGCGTGGTTGCCCGGATGGTGCCGGCATTGGTCACGGTGACCGCGCCGCTGAAGCCGACCACACCGATATACGAGCCGATAAGCTGCGACCCGGTCCCCAAATTATTGACGATGCCGCCGCCATCCATCCAGACGGCCTCGTACCCGGTGATCGTCCCGTAATTCTGGACGGGCCCCGAGGCTCCCGCAAAACCAAAGACACCGACGCCTGTCGCAGGGCCGGTGATGGCGCCTGTCGCGCTGTTCGTCAGCACGCCTGTGCCGGTCAGTGTGACGGCGCCAGCAATGGTGCCGGAATTGGTCATGCTGTTCGCGTTGATCAGCGTGCCTGTGGCGGTCAGCGTGCCGGCATTGGTGAAGGTCCCGGCATTGGTGAAGGTGCCAGCCGTGGCAACCGTCATGTTGCCGCTGTTGGTCATGGACAGGGTCGAGGCGACCGAATTGTCGCCAGTGAAGGTCCAGTCGGCGCCGGACAACACACTGGCCACTTCGAAATTGATGAAGCTCGAGCCGCCAAACCCGTTGAAATTGGCCGCCGCCGTGCCGCCGAACTCCAACGTATCAGTGCCTCCGCCCCCATCGACCACGCCGGTGAAGACGCCGCCCGGCAGCAGCCGCACCAGATCATCGGTGTTGCGACCGAACTGCACGGCGGTGCCGCCAGTGCCGATGATGGTGCCGCTGTTGATCACCGTATTGCTCTGGCCAAACACATCAATGAAGACGCCGATGCCGGAGGCCGTATCGGTGCCGATGATGGTGCCGGCATTGGTGAGGGTGGAACCGGCACCGTAGCCGTTCAGGATGGTAGCGCCGACGCTCTTGCCGGAGATCGTCGCACCCGCAGCGTTGGTAACCACGCCGCCGCTCTGCAGATAGAGGGCCGAGGCTCCCGTGCTGATGATGGTGCCGTAATTGGTGAGGTTGGCCACCGCGCCGCCGGCGGAGAAGAACACCCCATTTCCCGAGGTGCCTGAAATGGTGCCGCTATTGACCAACGTGCCCGTGCCGCCGCTCAGGTTGACGCCATAGGCACCGGAGATCACGCTGGCGGCGCCCGTATTGCTGATGCTGCCGCCGCCCGCCAGATTGACGGCAGCGTAACCAGCGCCGCCCGAAGAGCTGATGGCACCATCGTTGATGACCGTGCCCGCGCCCCCGGAGATGTTAACGCCGGACTTGTTGCCGGCGATGGAGGAGGCGCTGCCACTGTTGGTCACCTTGCCGCCAGCGGACAGGGCGATGCCGGTGCCGCCGGACGAGGTGATGGTGCCCAAATTGGTGAGCGTTGGTGTCACGCTGGAGGCATTCACGATCGCATTGCCCGTGGCGGATATGACGCCGCCGAGTTGGTTGTTCAATGTGCCGTTGGCGGTGAGCGTCACCGCACCGGCGATGCTGCCGGTATTGGTCAGAAGACCATTATTGGTGAAGGTGCCAGACGTGATCGTCAGCAGGCCCGCATTGGTGATCGTCCGGGTGGCGGCGTTGGTGAGAATTCCGCTATTGGCGAAGGAGCCGCCCGATGCGATCGAGAGCACGCGGTTATTGGTCAAGGTTCCGCTATTGCTGAACAAGCCACCCGAGGCGACATTGACCGTGCCGCCGTTGGTGACGGTCCCGCTATTGGCGAACAGGCCGCCGGAGGCAACAATGACGGTGCTGGCTATACCGCTGTTGGTCAACACGCTGCTGTTGGTGAAGGTCCCCGCGGCAGTCAGCGTCTGCGCATTGGTGAACGAGCCGGAATTGGTAAAGGTGCCGCCGGCGGCGACCGCCACCTGACCTGAGTTGCTCAAGGCGGCGGTGCCCAGCGAATTAGAGCCGGTAAAGGTCCAGTTCGATCCGGTCGTGACCGTGGCGGTCTCGAAATTGATGGCACTGACATTGGCGATGGTGCCTGCCGTGGAACCGCCGAACTGCAATGCGTCGGTGCCTAAGCCGGCATCCATGACGCCGGTGACCACCGCACCCGCCCGCAATTGTACCGAATCATTAAATACGCCGGTCAGGCGGATGGCTGTGCCGCTGTTGCCAATGATGGTGCCGTAATTGATCAGCGTGGTGACGGCACCGGTACTCGTCACGCCGACGGTGCCGGAAAGGGTCCCTCCCGAATTGTTGGTCACGTGGCCACCCTTCGACAACGCGACGCCGACGCCAGAAGCGCTGATCACCGTACCGCTGTTCGACACCGTGCCGGCCGCGCCCTTGATGGCGATACCCTTGGCCCCGCCGGAGATGATCGCCGCAGCAGCACTATTGGTCACCGTTCCGCCAGCGGCGAGGTAGACACCCGTCCCCGAGGAACCGCCCAGAATCGTCCCGGAATTGGTGATGGTGGCGACGCCGACCTCCGCATAGATGCCGAATCCCGCAGCGGCCCCCACGCTGATGGTGCCCGCATTCGTCACCCGGCCGCCGTTGCCCAAACGGATACCCAAGGCGGCGCTGGTAATAGTCCCACTGGCGTTGTTGGTGATCAGGACGGCAGACTGATTGGTGCGCACGCCGGCGCTGTTCGCATCGTTGGCCACCGTCCCGGAGAACGCCCCGTTCGCGGTGATGGTGCCGTCGTTGATCAGCGTGCCCGTGGTGCCGATCTGGACGCCGCTCTTGCCCGATATGGTTCCGGTGGCGTTGTTGTTGATGACGCCCTGATCGACATTCACCGCGAATGAATTGGTGCCGGTAATCAAGCCGCTGTTGGTCACCGTGGCGTTGACGCCGCCGGTGGAGCCGAAGGTCACGCCACTGTTGGCACCCGCGATCACGCCCGTGGCGGCATTGGTCACGCTGCCGCCAGCATACCAGATGGCGATGGCATGATCGCCCGTACTGCGGATGGTGCCGGAATTGGTGACGGTGCCGGCGCCATCCCGGATATAGACGCCGTAGCCGCCGGCGGTGATCAATGCCGAGGTGCCGGAATTGGTGACCGTGCCGCCGGCATTGAAATAAATGCCCCGATTGCTGGCGGTGATGGTGCCCTCGTTCACCACGGTGCCTGGGGCACCTAAAATGCTCACGCCGATAGAGCCGGATATCTGCGAGCTGGTGCCGCTGTTGGTCACCAGACCGCCGCCGTCGAAGGACATGCCAGGGACAGCATTGCCGGTAACCGTGCCCTGGTTGGTCAGGGTCCAGATATTGGAACCGCTGCCCGCGACAGCGCTGCCGGAAATAGCACTGTCCGTCGTTGATGGCGTGATCAGAAAGCTGGTGTATCCGGGATAATTACTGAGTGTGATGCCCGAACTGGTCCCCGGCAACGTCTTGGTCTGGGCTTGAGCCTGAGAGGTAGGTGCGAGCGTCACGCCTACAGTCACGACGGCAGGCGCCAAGGCCAAAGCCATGGCAGCGCAACTGTTCAACAGCGATCTCGACAGGCTCTGGCTAACCGTAACGTGTCGTTGATGAACAATCAGGTGCATTTCAGAACTCTTAATTACGCTCAGGGACAAAGGATTTTATATCTTGCGCAGCCGCTGCATTGGCAGACAACAACGTTGCGTTGTTGGGATATCCAATAGGTCACATTTCATTAATAGATTGCTTCAGGCTCGACAAAAAACACTACCTTATTACCGCCGGCTATATACAGCCCCTGCCGCCGTGACAATGCGGATGCAAAAAAAGCTCAGCACGATAAAAATTCTGGCAAAGGCCTTGTGCCTGCAGCAGAAAAACCCGCCATACAGTCTTGATTATAAAGATATTTTTTTCAAAACAATTTTGAGGCGCGTTATCGTCGTATTGCCGCGCTTGTTTCGACATCCCGGGAGCGGCACGTCATTTCGCACTCTCAAGCCTCGAAACGAATCACCTCGACCCATGCGGGTCGTGACGGTTAAGCTGTAGCTTAGATCTGTGACCTCTGGCTGTGAACTCGCTTCGTGCAGTTTTGACAGAATGGCATGCGCTTGATCCACCAGGCCTTTTATGCCAACTCAGACGCTAGGCGATGGTTTGCCGCCCGAGAAGTGCAATCTTTGCCCCATAACCGCGCGGGCTGACACTGGATCGGGCTCCGCGGAGTCTTTAAAGGAGCGCCAATGTCCATAGACGATACGCAAGGCCTCGCGGCACAGGTCAAGGCCATGACCTATGCCAAGGTGCTCTGTCTCGGCGACATCATGATGGACCGCTTTGTTGAAGGTCGGGTATCGAGGATTTCCCCGGAAAGCGCGTCGCCGGTATTTCATTATCAGGGCGAGACGATCGTGCCGGGTGGCGCTGCTAATGTCGCACGCAACATCAGCGCCTTGGGAGGCCATTGCACGCTTATAGGTGTCATCGGCAAGGATGAGGCCGCAACCACGCTCTTGGGAACCCTGGCCGAAAACAGCGACATCGATTCCATTATGGTGGTAGCAGAGGATCGGCCAACAACCGTGAAAACACGGTTTGGGGTGCGTGGCCATCACTTGCTGCGCGTCGACCAGGAGGTCACGACAGCTATTTCTTCCCTGTCTGAAGCCGCATGCCTTTCAGCCGTCATAGAGCATCTGCCCAAACATAATGCTCTGGTTCTGTCGGATTACGCCAAAGGGGTTTTGACGGAGGGCTTGCTGGGTCAGGCGATTCAACGCGCCCGCAGCCTGAACGTACCCGTCATCATCGATCCGAAATCGCCAGACCTTAGCAGATATGCCGGCGCCACGCTCATAACGCCCAATGCCCAGGAAGCAAGGGATGCCTGCGGGATATATCCGGATACGGATGAAAAAGCCGAAGCGGCCGCTCAGTTTTACCTCGGGGCCAGCCAGGCCAGAGGCGTTTTGATTACGCGTGGTGAACAGGGGATGACCCTTCTGTCACAGGACGGATCGCTTCTTCATATTCGCAGCCGGGTCACTGAGGTATTTGACGTCGCCGGCGCCGGAGACACCGTCATCGCTACTCTGGCGGCGGCGATGGCCTGCGGAACAGACATGGCAGAGGCGGCGCACATGGCGAACGCGGCCGCCGGGATCGTGGTCGGCAAACGCGGCACAGCGACCACCTCACCGGACGAACTCATCCTTGCCTTGGAGGGGGAGCGCGGCGCGCGCAAAGGCACGCCGATCATGCTGACGCCGGCAGAGGCTGAGCGCTATGCGAGAACCCGGCGCAGAGAAGGCAAGGTTGTCGGCTTCACCAACGGTTGTTTTGACATTCTGCATCCCGGTCACATCTCCTTGTTGATGTACGCGCGCGACCAATGCGACTGCCTGATCGTAGGTCTCAACAGTGATGCCTCGGTTCGACGTCTTAAAGGCACGGACAGGCCCATAAACAGTGAGGACGACCGCGCGATCGTTCTTTCGGCATTGGGCGCTGTGGATGCGGTTGTCATTTTTGAGGACGACACCCCCCTTGAGCTGATTATGGCCATCAAACCTGATGTGCTTGTGAAAGGGGCTGACTATACGCTGCAGACCGTCGTTGGCGCTGACTTCGTATTGGCTCACCAAGGTAAGGTTTTGTTGGCCCAACTCGTACCCGGCAAGGCCTCATCCAACACCATTGAAAGGGCTAAGCGCGGCGGATCGCATGTCTGAACGTCAGCGCTGCGCTTTTCTTGACCGGGACGGTACGTTGATCGAGGAGCGCAACTACCTCTCAGATCCAAACCAGGCCATGCTTCTGCCCGGGGTCGCGCAGGGCCTTAAGGCGCTGTCAGCGCAGGGTTTTCGCCTTGTCGTTCTTACCAATCAGTCAGGCATAGGCCGCGGATACTTCACAGAGACAGCGGCCCATTCTGTAAACCAACGTATTGATGACATGTTGCGCATCCAAGGCATTGATATTGCGGCTTTCTATATATGTCCACACACCCCCGAAGCCTTGTGCCACTGCCGCAAGCCCAGGCCTGGCCTCGTGGAGCAGGCATCAAGCGTCTTCATGATTGATCTGCCCGCGTCGATTATGATTGGCGACAAGGATACAGACCTGCTCCTTGCTGCCAATCTCGGGATGCGAGGCTTCCTCGTCAGTAGCGGGCACGCAGATACACATATCCCCTGGGCGACAAGCCAAGGCTTTGAGGTTTTCCCTGATATTCCCTCAATCGCCAGATCGCTTGTCCATGGCGTCACGTGATGGGACGCTGCCCTTATATTTATTAGGGACGATCGGCACAGAGCGTTCACGGAAGTAATGTCAGCGGTCGCGGGGCGGATACCTGCCTTGCGACCGTTTCCAATTGGTGCGATGCAAAGCGGAAAGGCCGCCTGACGCCCTATGTGGAAATGGCTACACGAGCGTTGCCGTTTGCAATTTCTTGCTCGGAAGCGGACAGCCGCGCTGAGCCTATTCGTCCGGACGCAGAGCTATATCCAATTATGGGGAAAAACTCGACCTCGCCTGTGCGCCCACACGGACATTCGGCCAGTCACGAGACATATGCCGAAAGCGGAAGCCGATTGGCAGTGTGACGGGCAGCTAAACTAGACATGCTTGTCGTATTTGGAGGCCTTGAAATGTACGCCAGATTGCCGTACATTATAGGAAGTGCCAAGGAGGGCCAGATGTTAGCGTTCAATAACCCGGCCGATGCCGTCGACGAACCGAATGATGCGCGCATGCAGTTTCGCACTAATGCGCGCGTGAAGGAAACAATTCAGCGCGCCGCAGCCCTGTCTGGCGTTGACGATTCCGCGTTCATGATCAGCGCCGCCTATAGATCCGCTATGGAGACTATCAAGGCTCACGAGCAAACTCAGCTTCAGGCCGCGGACTTCCATACCTTCTTCACAGCGCTGGATACGCCGGCAACACCAACTGCTGTCTTGCAAGCCGCCCACGCTCGCTACAAAGGCCGGACCCAGTCGATGATATGACCGACGCGCCGAGCTTTAAGATAGAGCCGCTCGATCCAGAGAAGCACGATCGAGCGGCTTTTTCATGCGGTGTTGAGGCCGTAGACAATTTCTTCAAGCGAACGGCTGGCAAGCTGTCGCGCGCCGACAATGTACGCGTCTTTGTCATGACGGATGCCGCCGGCACGGTCGCAGGCTTCTATGCGCTAAATGCGCATTCGATCTCATACGAGAATCTCCCCCCCAAATACGCGCGAACACGTCCGGGTCATGGCAACATTCCTGCTGCCTATATTTCCATGATCGGTCGCGACATCCGCTTCAAAGGTTCCGGTCTGGGTGCCGACCTGCTCGTCGATTGTATGCGCCGCATCGCGCACATATCCGAACAGCTGGGCATAGCCGTGGTCATACTCGACGTCTTGGACGACGGAGATGCCGAAGCCGTCGTTCGCCACAGAGCAATCTATGAAGGTTTTGGCTTCCAGGCCTTGCCTAGTCAGCCCCTGCGGCTGTTCATCCCTGCAGAAACCTTACGGAAAGAATTCTTAACCTGATTGTCACCCTGGTCGGCCCCTCGGCCGCTGGGCCTCTTAATGGGCGCCGAACACCGTCGGCTGGACGCCGGTCGCGAAGACATCAGGTATGTCTTAAGACTACTCGCCCGCCAGTAATTCGGAGAGAATAGGATGATCGCTTCGGATCAAGCACCGCCGCTTCCGGGTAAGCGGACGTAGCGACGTAGCTCCGAAGTTGGCCTAGGCCGAGATGAATATCAGCGCGTCAGCCTATCCAAAAGCTCACACTGAGGGAGGCTTGATGGCATCATAATAATTGTTCTGCCCCTCGTCGACGTGACAACCAATTAAACGCAGTCCCGCGTCTAAGAGGAGTCGCTCATAAGCGTCAAAACCGAGTGATTTCGACTCTCGTCCCGTTAATACGTCTCGCCATTCGCATTGCTCATACGGCGCGGTGAACAAAAAGCGCCCCCCTTGTTTTAGAGTTGCCCCAATTCGACGAATGACCACTCGCTGATCGTCTTCATTCAGCAAGAAAATCAGACCAATGGAGACGCACGCTTCAAACTTTCGGTTGAAGAAGTCGCTATGTTGTGCCAGTTCGCATGCTACCTTAGCGGTGGGAAACCGATTAGCAAATGCTGCGACCAAATTAGGCGATGCATCGACACCTAGGACTTCAAACCCGCCATCTATTAGTACTTTAGAAATCGGCACACCCGATCCGCAACCCACATCGATGATGGAGTTGCCGGGTGATATGGTATCTCGTGCCCAAGCCAGCACCGTCTCAGCACCTATATTGGAACGCGCCGCCATGAACTGCTCGGCGATGTTGTCCCAACCCAGAGAATGATCAATCGCCATGCGTTACGTCAATTTTCTCACCGGTAAGGATGGGGGATTCTGTTTGAACATTGGGAAAACAATGCTCTTCGGTCAATCGGAAAGTTGGAAAACCTTTGTCACATTCGGACATGCAAAGTCTGCTGTTGGCCGTTGCGCGCCCGTTGCGGTCGTTCTGCCAACTTAGGTAGTGGTCGATGATTGCCAAAGATATACGACAATTGTCCTGTCTTGGCACGCACTTAGCGCACGGCTTAGGTCTACAGCAAACGCGCCTCATGGTAGGGAAATTTATACAGCAAGCGTCAATTTGAGTTGGAAAATGTTACCCGCACGCCGTTAACACGTTCAGTTTTACGGAAAACACGTGCACCGTGTGGGACCGCGATTGCTAATTCCGTGTCACTACTCCAAATGGGGCTGGGCAATATTGAATGACTTGGGCCGTGGTCCAATATGAGTGCGTTACCCGCCCCATCGGGTGTTTCGTCGGCTCTTATGATAGACACTTGATAGTTTTCCCCTACTGTGGCGCCACAGTCTCGCGAAAAAACTACCGCAGCCAGTTTGCCATTTGGGCTAATCGACCGCTCCTTAATATCGTTCTGGCAAAGCGAGGCGGCACCACAAGACGCTAGAAGAAGCGCGAATGCAAACGTCGCCACTACTAATGTGGCCCTGCCCATCAAGCCGATAGGCCGTGCCGTCGAGCGTCTCCAATGGTTCACCAAATCCCCCTAGGTTGCGGTAGGCCAACCACCTGCGGACGTCATGACAATGAACCGACTACTTCGCGACATGCCAACTAACGCGAAATATCCAATTCCCTCTATTTCACATAAAATTTATTGCCTGTATCTCAAATGAGAGACATAGTGGCATCAGTCTTTCAAACTGAGGGAAACTGCCAATGGCACACACGTCTATGCTGCATGTCCGAATAGATGATGAACTCAAAATACGCGCGGCTGAAAAGCTATCCGCCCTTGGGCTTACCGTGTCCGATGCTGTGCGGATCTTGCTAACCCGCATAGCAAGGGAGGGAGGCCTTCCCACCGGTCTGACCGCCCCTTCGGAATCCTATGACGTCTGGTTCCGCGCCATGGTACAGGAGGCACTTGATGATACGCGGACGCCGCTGCCTCATCAGCAGGTCATGGATGACGTTCAAACCCTAATCGACCGGAAGCGCCGTGTCGCTAAAGCTTGAATGGCGCGACACCGCCCGCCGGGACCTGCTGGCAATTATTGATTATATTTCGGATGACAACGTTGACGCCGCACAACGGCTCAAGGATGAAATCGAGGTTAAAGCAGCAAAACTGCCATCAAGGCCTAAACTTTATAGGCCCGGTCGTGTGCCTGGCACGCGTGAGATCGTCATTCGGCCGAATTATCTCGTGGTGTACAGTGAGAACGCCCGCGCCGTTACCATTCTTCGTATCTTGCACGCCGCACAGCAATGGCCTCCAGCGGAGCTTTAGCCCCACCAAGGTCAGCATATCTCGACCTACGAAAGGACCCTTGAGATGGCCAATACTGGCCAGCTAAATCTACCTGTAGATCGGCGCCAAAAACGGCACCGCAAGCTTTCGTTTTCAATTATTCGATTGATATAAATAGATTGACAAAGCCCGGGGTAATCATGCTGATCATACGAGGCCTGAGACGTATCGGAAAGTTAAGTTGATGTCGCCGTTCTGTTTGTCATTGATTCACTTACTCCAAAAAAATTAAATCTGATAAATACTAATTTGACCGTCTAAGCTTAACAGGATGCGGAAAAAGGCGCTTGCTGCGAGCGTATTGCCGTGATTCCATCCTTTATTGGTTGATCTGCAGGAGTAAGACATGCGCGGCAGTGATATCCAGACGGCGGGTCTGTTTTCTTATGTGAGCTGCGAAGCACGCGTCCCGACAAACCCTCCGCTGCGGTCCATCCGCGCGATTGTCGACGAGGCGTTGGAAGTTCTGTCCCCTGATTTCGAGGCGATGTATTCAGCCATCGGCCGCCCATCGATCCCGCCGGAGAAGCTGCTGCGCTCCCTGTTGTTGCAGGCCTTCTACACGATCCGCTCGGAGCGCCAGCTGATGGAGCAGATGGACTACAATTTGCTGTTCCGATGGTTCGTCGGCTTGTCTATGGACGCACCGATCTGGGACGTCACGGTATTCACCAAGAACCGTGATAGGCTCTTGGTTGCCGACATCGCCGCCAAGTTCCTGGCCGCCTTGCTGAGCCAGCCGCGCGTTAAGGCTCTCTTGTCAGACGAGCACTTCTCGGTCGACGGCACCTTGATCGAAGCCTGGGCGAGCATGAAGAGCTTCAAGCCCAAGGACGAGACCGATGGTGGCCGCTGACGGCAGCGGCTCTGGCGCTGAAGCGAAGCAGCCGCCAAAGGCCACCGCACGCAACTCCGAGCGCGATTTCCACGGCGAGAAGCGCAGCAACGCAACTCACGCGTCGACCACCGACCCGGATGCCAGGCTTTATAAGAAGGCCCGTGGCCAGGCCGCCAAGCTTTGCCATATGGGTCACGTGACAATGGAAAATCGCAATGGCCTGGTCGTCGACGCCACGCTGACCCATGCAAGCGGAACCGCGGAGCGCGAGGCCGCACTGGATATGCTTGGCCGCATGGAGGGGCGTCATCGCATCACATTGGCTGCAGACAAAGCCTACGATACGGCCGACTTCGTTGCCGCCTTGCGGGACATAAAGGTTACGCCACACGTCGCGCAGAACACGACGAACCGACGCTCGGCCATAGACGGTCGGACCACCCATCATTCCGGCTACGCCGTCAGTCAGCGCATCCGCAAGCGCATCGAAGAAGTGTTCGGTTGAGCGTACAAGCGATTGAGTTATTGCCAAAATAACGAAATTTCACGATAACCGAAATCGAATGGTTATCGCAGGCTATACCACGCACCGCGTCCACGACCGTGCAGAACCGTCTGCCCTGCATCGTGTAGTTGGCGGAAATGCTCTTTCAGGGTATTGCGGCTTGCGCCTGTGATCCTGGCCATTTCGCCAATAGTGACGCGGCCATGCTCGCGCGCATGTTCCAGGATGCGCACCGATAATTCCGGCACTGCCGAGAGGATGATTTTTTCGCGTTCGACCTTTTTGGTAAGGCGCTTCATTTGCTGTTGAAGTGCGCGCAAGATAAAGACGAGCCACGGCTGCCAGTTGGGCGTTTCTGTTCTGATTGTGCCTTGGGTTTGGCGAAGGGCCAGATAGTAGCCTTCCTTACTTTGCTCGATCACACTTTCAAGCGAGCTATAGGGGACGTATGCATATCCGGCGCGAAGCAAAAGCAAGGTAGTCAGAACACGGCTCAAACGTCCATTGCCATCCTGGAACGGATGTATTTCAAGAAATACAACGATGAAAATGCTGATGACCAGAAGTGGGTGAAGCTGTCGGGTCTCAAAGGTGGCAGTAGTCCATTCGACCAATTCGCCCATCAGGCGTGACGTATCGAACGGCGTTGCGGTTTCGAAGACTATGCCGATTTTCTGGCCGTTCTCATCAAAGGCGGCTACACTGTTGGACAGGGTTTTATACGCGCCGCGATGGCGCTCATCTTTCTCGCTGTATTTGAGCAAGTCGCGGTGAAGCTGTTTGATATGATTTTCAGTGAGAGTAATGTCCTCCCATGCCTGAAAGATCATCTCCATCACTTCGGCATACCCTGCGACTTCTTGTTCATCGCGGGTCTCGAAGGATTTAATCTCGAGTTTGGATAGAAGGCGCTCCACGTCTTTATCGGATAGCTTGCTGCCTTCGATGCGGGTGGAGGAGCCGATGCTCTCGATGGTGGCGACACGGCGCAAGGCCAGCAAGCGTTCGGGGGCTAAGGTGCCCAAAGCACGCCAAGCGCCCTTGAATTCATCAAGTTCGGCAATCAGGCCGAGAATGTCTGGCGTAATCGTCAATGTGTCGGTTTTAATCATGACATCCAATTATACACCCAATTCCACCCATTTAGCCAACCCAATTATGGACCCCATGAGTTGGACAGAAACTGGGCAGGCTTAAGAGAGAGTCTTGCCGGTTAATTGTCGCTGGCGGTGCCGCCAGATCCTCGGTGTTTCAGGCCACCATCTTTCCTTGATCGATTGAATCCCTTTCCTGCTGTTGAGACTGTGGGGCCCCATGCAAGCGGAACCGCGGAGCGCGAGGCCGCACTGGATATGCTTGGCCGCATGGAGGGGCGTCATCGCATCACATTGGCTGCAGACAAAGCCTACGATACGGCCGACTTCGTTGCCGCCTTGCGGGACATAAAGGTTACGCCACACGTCGCGCAGAACACGACGAACCGACGCTCGGCCATAGACGGTCGGACCACCCATCATTCCGGCTACGCCGTCAGTCAGCGCGTCCGCAAGCGCATCGAAGAAGTGTTCGGTTGGGCCAAGACCAGCGGCGGAATACGCAAGACACGCCATCGCGGAAAGGATCGCGTCGGCTGGATGTTCACCCTCACAGCCACCGCTTATAATCTGGTGAGGCTACCAAAGTTGCTGACGACAGCATAATCGCGCCCGTAAACCGCCGAAAGAAGCCGGATTAAGACAAAATCGGCCGAGAAGGCCGCTGAAAAGGCCTTATCACGGCTCATCTTCGAACCGTCTAGCGATGATCGGTGGAAAAATTGGCGCTATTTCCACAGCCTGTTAAATTAAGTAGCGTCCATTTGTTATGGCAAGTTGACCGCCCGAGCGAACTCGAGATTAAATAATATTTCAAGGGGCAACGTCGGCAGGGCTGCCGCCATAACGGCCTGGAAGCCGCCTGTAGCCAATCTGGGCAGCAATGCCGGCAAGGCTTGCCAAGCGTGCTATGCGGTTCGGAGAACAATCCTCGCCCTGGTCGCGCAGATCGTCGTGGAGTTTGCGATAGCCATAGATCTGGCCGCTATCTTCCCAGGCCTGACGGATCAGCGCCGACTTGTAGATCTTGCTCTATAACTTCGACATTGACGCCCTGCAAAGAAGAATGGATTTCTTCCATAAATATCGAACGACGGACATTGGCGAGTAGCATGAACACCATCTACTGCGCCATATTTACAACGGTTGACGGCGCTTAAAATTGAGAATAATTCGCAATTACGGCCACAGATACGGCCTTGCGATCCCGGTGTCCATGTGAGTCCTGACCATAGCCTCGATCTGTTTCTGCGCCATCGCAAGGCGCTGATCAACTATGCACGCCCCATTGTCGGTGACGATGCGCGGGCCGAGGACGTGGTGCAGGACGCCTGGCTGCGTTATGTGCGGTTCGCCGAAAAGCAGGCCTTCATCCTTAATCCGTCGAGTCTACTGTACCGCATCGTGCGCAACATCGCCATCGACGCCCGCCGACGTCAGTCACGCGAGGTCAATGGCGCTGGCGCGGAGATGGTGCTGGAAACCACAGCCGAAGGCAGCGCCGGGCCGGAAACCGCTACGGTCCATAAGGACGAGTTACGGCAGGTGATGACGGCACTAAAAGAACTTCCCGAACGCACACAGCGCGCTTTTCACCTGCATCGCCTCGACAATCTGACCTACAGCCAGATCGCCGCCGAACTAGGCATATCGCAGGGACTGGCGCATAGTCTGGTCGCCGCGGCGATGGTTCATTGCATGAAGCGTCTGAATCAAAAACAAGATATGGAAAAATAATTCTGAAGATCGGCGCGACCAGTTCGTCATAACCTCTGACCTCAATCCGCCGATCCGCGCACCGCAGGGATTTCGACCTTTGATTTCACAAGATGTGACGGCAACGCCCGATACCGACGACCTGTTTGAGCAGGCCGCGCACCTGTGGCTGGCCTTTCATAACACGCCGGAGGATGCCGGACTGCGCGAGACGGCGCGGACGTGGGCGGCGCAGAGCACCGACCATGCAGCGGCGTTGCAAGCAGCAGAAAAGGTATGGGGCCTGACCGGTCAGATGCCTCCCGCTACGGCCCATGCTCCGGCCTCGGTGAAAATCATTCCCTTCCGCCCGACTCGCCGTCAGATCGAGGGGGGGGCGGTCACTGCTCTCGCTGCCTGTCTGGCGCTGGCCATAGCCCCAACGGCCACCCTGTGGCTGAAGGCCGACTACCGAACCGGCCTCGGCGAAACCCGTAGCTTGACGCTGGCCGATGGATCGCAGGTGCAACTGGATACCAACAGCGCCATCGCCATCGATACTTTCGGCGACATACGCCGCGTTCACCTGCTCAAGGGGCGCGCCTTCTTCGCCGTGGCCCGGGACAAGGCACATCCGTTCACCGTCGAGGCCGCCGATACCAGCGTAACCGTCACCGGCACGCAGTTCGATGTGGCACTGGCCCCTAAGGCCGTCGATGTTGCCCTGTCCGAAGGCAGCGTTAATTTCGACCATAAGGGCGGCCAAAATCGCCTGACGCCCGGCGACCATTTGCACTATGGCCGCGACACCCGGACGACAGCAGTCACGCGCACCGCCGTTGCCGACATGTCGGCGTGGCGGCGTGGCAGGTTGCTGATCGAAGGCGATCGCCTGTCGGCCATTGTCGATCAAATCCGCCCCTATCATCGCGGCTTCATCTGGGTAACCGACGACGCCCTCGCCCACGAAACCGTCACAGGCGTGTTCGACCTGCGCGATCCAGCTGCGGCCCTGCGCGTTGCCGTCGCCCCATATGGCGGCCGCGTAACGCAGATTTCGCCGTGGCTGATCGTCGTTTCGGGACCCTAAGCGCATTGGCTGCGCCGAACTTCGTTTCGGATCAAATACGTAACAAGAGAAAACCAAAATAGGCGAAAAAAGTTCTGAAGATTTCGGTAACGCATCCGTCTTTCCCGCAAAACTGACACCAATGCGACTTAATCGCATCAACCGGGAAATATATGAGATGACTTTTCCGATCCGCGTCACGGCGCTGGCCCTGCTGCTGGCCACCACCTCGCCGCTGGGCTTTGCCGTCGCCGCCCATGCCCAAATCCAGAAGGAGACCGCGCCCCAAATCAACCGTCGTTTCGACATTCCGTCTCAGCCACTGGCTTCGGCCCTGACGCGCTTCGGCGATCAGGCCGACATGCAGGTGACGGTGGATACCGCATTGGTTGCCAGGTTGAAATCGCGCGCCGTGTCGGGGCAATTGGCTCCCGAGGCCGCCCTGACCCGCCTGCTGGCCGGCACCGGGCTTGTATGGCGTCACGCCGGGCCACGCGCCGTCGTGCTTGAAAAAGCCCCGTCTTCGACAGGCGCCCTATCGCTGGGCACCATCCGCGTCGAAGGCGCAAACGGCGGCGGCACAACAGGAATCGCCGGCACCTATGCCGAGGATGAGGCCCCCGAAGGTCGCGCCGATCGCGTCTATTCGCGCCCCAGTTCGACCGCCGAAATCCAACGCGAGACGCTGGAGCGCTTTCGTGGCACCTCGGTCGGCGACATGATCAAGGGCGTCGCCGGGGTGACGGCGGGCGATCCGCGCTCGGCCAACGCGCTCGACGTCAATATCCGCGGCATTCAGGGCCAGAGCCGCATCCCCGTCATCATCGACGGCACGCAGTCGGGTTTGGACACTTATCGCGGCTATGCCGGTCAGGCCCAGCGCAGCTATCTCGATCCCGACCTGATCAGCAGCGTCACCATCACCAAGGGCCCCAGCCTCGAAGCCAATGCCTCGGGCGCGATCGGCGGCACGGTCAGCATGGACACGCTGAAGCCCGCCGACATCCTGCGCGAAGGCAAGACGCAGGGCCTGCGTATCCGAACCGGCGTTTCGGATGCCTCGACCAAAGACCTGCCACCTTATGACGGCTTCCAGAGCGAAGACCGAAACGACATCACCGATCCCGGGAGTTGGTTCTTCAACATCGCTGCCGCCCGCACCGGCGAGCGTTTTGACGTGGTCGCCGCCTATGCCCGCCGCGAGAACGGCAACTATTTCGCAGGTAAAGACGGCTATGACCGTTTTCCGCAAACCGCTCGCACCGTCGCCCCGCTGAACCCGGCCAATGCCGAGGTATTCAATACCTCCAGTGACTCCGAGTCGATCCTCCTCAAAGGCACGTGGCGGATCGACGATTTTCAGACGCTGGAGGCCGGCTACCGCCGCTATGACGGCGAGCAGGGCGAGATCATGGCCTCGCAGATCCTGCGCGTGAACCGTCAGCGCGTGCCGCAGTGGGAGCCCGGCCAGATCAAGCTCGACAGCTATAATCTGCGCTATCGCTACCGCCCGCAGAACGACCTGATCGACCTGAAGGCCAATCTGTGGCTGACCAGGGCCGAGAGCCTGATGTACAACGGCCTGACCGGTGTGACGCCGTGGTTCATCGCACACCACACCGAATGGTTCGATGGCCCGACCTTCAATACCGAGGAAGGCTATCGCGCCGCTTACTGGAACGAACTGAGCATCGAAAAGACCGGAGGCGACGTCACCAACACCTCGCGCCTGTTCACCGATGCCGGACAGTTCGACTTCACCTACGGCGCATCCTTCACCAATGAAGACATCCGCCCCGGCCCAAACTCGCCCATCCTGTTCGAAGATCTGATCAATAACCGTTATCTGAAGAACGCCCGGCGCCACGAATATAGCCTGATCGGCGCGGTGAAGTGGCTGCCGACCGAGAAGATCGAGCTGGAACTGGGCGTGCGCTATAATCACGTCAAGATCGTTGATCGCAATCGCGATGCCGATGTCCTGACCGAAGCCGTCATCGGCCGCTATCGCGACACGCAGTTGCGCGGACCCAACCCGGCCAATCCGAACGCCCTGATCAACATCCAGCGCGTTTACTGGTATCCGGACGCCCAGGGCAATTTCACCGAAGCCTCGCTGCGCGCCTCCGCCTATGAGCGCGGCATAGTCGGTGACATCACCGGCTGGACCACCTATACGGCGGGTGCGGCGCAAAATCTGGTCGCGGCGACGAGCTGGACATGGACGACGCCTATCCAGCGCACCCACGACGCCGTCATGCCGTCGCTTAGCGCCAGTTACCGCTTCGACAACGGCGTGCTGGTCTATGCCAAATATGCCGAAGGCGTGAAGCTGCCCAGCCTGTTCGAATCGACGCTCGGCCTGTTCACCGCCGCCAAACCGACCGACGATCTGCGCCCGGAGCGCAACAAGAGCTGGGAGCTCGGAGTCAGCGGCCTGCGCCGCGACCTGTTCCGCACAGGTGACCGCGCCTCGCTGAAAATCGCCTATTTCGACACGCGGATCAAAGACCTGATCACCCGCGACTATCGTTCGATCTCGGCGGGCCTGATCCGCAATGTCGACAGCTTCAACGTCACCGGCATCGAGCTTCAGGGCGGCTACGACACGGGCAAGCTGTTCGCCGAACTGTCGGCGCACCACTACTTCAAGGCCGAAACCTGTGCCCCGGATATTGCCGCCGAACGTCGCCAGTACGGTAAGGATCGCAAGATCGCCGACCTGCTCAATACGCCGGACTGCGCTGAAGGCGGCTTCGAAGGCTCCTACACCAACACGCAGAACCCGCCGAAGTACAATGTCAACCTGACGCTGGGCGCGCGCCTGTTCGACAAGCGCCTGACGGTCGGCACACGCGCCGTCTACAATTCCGGCCCGATCAGCAAGCTGGATCAGGAATGGAATGTCGGCCTGTCGGCCATCCAGCAACTGTACCATCAGGCGACGATCATAGACGCCTTCACCAGCTATAAGCTCAACGATCAGATGGCCGTCGATCTCAATATCGACAACCTGACCGATGAATACTATCTCGATCCGCTGTCTCTGGCCGTCGTGCCCGCACCGGGCCGGACGGTGCGGCTGGCCCTCACCTACCGATACTAAAAAGAAAGGCCCGCAGTCACCTGCGGGCCTTTCTTTTTGTCTTGTTGGGAGGAATGATTTTACGGAACGCCTGGAGCGGGTCTGGTCACCACAAACAACGCACAAGCCACCATGATCGCACCGATTAACAGCATCAGCCACAGGGCCGGATGCGCGGCGAAGAGGAATATGGCGAACCCCGTCGCCATGCCGATACAGGCCATGATCTTGCCCTTGCGCGGAATGGCCTTGTCCTTGCGCCACGCGCGCAGCACCGGGCCGAACTGCGGATGATCGAGCAGCCATCCCTCCAGCTTCGGCGAAGACCGCGCGAAACACCACGCCGCCAGTATCAGGAAGATGGTCGTCGGCATCACCGGCAACATGGCGCCGATCAGCCCCAGCGCCACGAAGAGCAGACCGAGGCAGGTATAGAGGACGCGGCCGAGACGGCCTGTGCGGAGGAGCGTATGCGGATCGGTCATCGTGTAAAAAACTCGATGTCGAAGGCCAGTTCGATGGGGTTGCCCGGGATGTCGGCAGGCGGTTTGGGCAAGGGGCTGGCGCGTTTCAGCGTGTCGAGCGCCGCGCGGTCCAGAGCGCCCGAGCCCGATGAGCGCGACACGGCGCTGCTCAGCACCCGGCCCTCGCGGTCCATGCTGAAGCGCACCTGCACCACGCCCTGACGGCCACGCGCCGCTGTCGGATAGCGCTTGTGCCTTTCGATATGGCTGAGCAGTTGCGTGTGCCAGGTTTGGGGCGTGGTCGCCGCCAATGGCGCAGGTGGTGCCGGTTTTGCTGCCGGGGCTGTGTTTTCCGGTGCCGGCGCGGCCGCAATCGCCGTGGCTGGACGCGGCGTAGGCGGTGGCACCATGAGAGGCTCGACATCGGTGGGAAACATTTCGGGCAGCACGCGCTCCACCGGACGTGGTTCCGCGCGAGACGCCAGGGATTCGACCTGACGCTTGCCATCTGGACGCTCGGACGGCGGCTCCGGCGGGGCCTGAAGCGTCACAATCTCCACAGCAACTGCCGGTTCGTCTACCGTCAGCGGTATCGGCGGATACAGCCCCCACCACAGGGCCACGGCAACCGGAAGCGCGTGCAGCGTGACGGCGACAAGGACGCTAAACACCATACGGCCGGGCCGGGGCTTGGCCCGTCCCTCCAACCGCTGCAGGGCGGGCGGCGGGCGAAAATCGCTTAACCGGTCAAACGCCATCGAAGAAGCGCCGCACCAAGCCATGCACGCGGTTAAAGGCCGCCGCCGCCCCGGCGGCCACGCGTGCTTCTTCGTCAGGCGTCAATTCGATAGCGTCTAGCGCTGCTGTGAAGGTACGCCAGTGCAGGCCCCGGCCTTCATCGGCGGGAGCCAAGTGGCGCGCGCCCTTGGTGGCGTCGAGCCCCAGCTTGACGGCAAATTTCAGAAGGAAGGCAGCCCCAAGATTGGAGCCTTCGGCGACATAGAGCCAGCCCAGCGCCGTCGGCAGGTCCACGGCCTCACCAGATGTAAAATGCGGCGCACCGTCGGTTTCAGGCAATCCGACGGTAACATCGCGCAAGTCCAAGACTATTGCGTCGAGCCGCCGGCGGCCTTCCAGATCAGGCAGCAGCGCATCCAACTCCGCCACGGCGTAGAGCGCGGCGATGTCACGGTGAAACAGGTACTGCACGTTGAGGAGCTTTACGTAGTTCTCCACGCTGGTGAACGGATCGTGCGCCATGATTGCCATGTCGAGCCGATCATGCGTCGCGACCGTCCGCCCCTTTAACCTCTTTGAACGCCCGTCAATCTTCATATTCAGTGTCATATGCATGTTTCCGCAAAAATAGCGGCCGCGCCCCTGAATAACAAAGACCGGCTACTGTACGGAGACCATTCAACAATGGCCTCCAAACGTATGACGTTTGCCAACACGAATAATTCACATTTGCGTAAAATTTTTTCCATTCACTGTGTCTGGGTCGGAAATGGGAATTTAGAGAGGGCTTCATCGCATGCACCAAGGTTAAGTGACTTAACATGCGCCCCCAGTCGCTCAGCTTAAGTGCACACAGGGTAAAAAGCCTTACCCTAGTCACTTGGAACTGCGCGGACGGCCGCCTGTCTGACTGATAAGAGAGCCACCGTTTGTGCCGCCGCCGGGAACCGCAAGGTTACATTCTGCTTATCCTTCACCATCAGATATAGGCATTTATCACCTAGCCTAGCGTCATAAAATATTCAGGATAGCGTTTTGTTACGTTCGCGCGAGGTCGGTATTTTGGCACCATGCCGGGGACATACCCGGCGCAGAATGGGTCTATGTGAACATGTATATCCTCTGGTCATTTATGAGACGGGAATTCAGGTGCCGGGTGGCCCTACCCCTATCACTGCTGGCGATTGCCATGGGTTGCGCAAACGCCGCCTTATCTCAGGTCCCAACCACGCTTCGCCTCAATCAATTGCAGATTTTAGGATCTCACAATAGTTACAGGCCCTACCCCTCCCCCCTAACGGAAGCCAGGATGCGACATCTTTCAGAGGAGCATTGGCATGAGTTAGCCTATGGTCACCCACCTCTTGAAACGCAGCTGGCTTTAGGCCTTCACCAATTCGAGCTGGATGTTGGCGCCGACCCCACGGGTGGACTTTATGCCCAGCCCTATGATCAGGCACGTCCCGAGGTTCAGGCATTGATGGCCGCAAGCGGCGCCAAGGTTTTGCACTTCCCAAACTTCGACACAGACACGCACTGCCTGACCTTTCGTACATGCTTGGCGATTTTTGACCGCTGGTCGAAAGCACACCCTGATCATGACCCGATCGTCATCCTCGTTAACAGCAGTGATTTTCCAAAGACACTTGGACAACTGCCGCACGATGCGAATTTCGATGCGTCTACGATCAATGATCTCGACGCGGACATAGCGGCGGTCATAGGTTCTGAACGCGTGGTTACCCCAGACAAAGTACGGGGACATTTTGTCACCCTGCGCGATGCCGTGTTGGCGGGGAACTGGCCGGACATCGCGCATGTGCGGGGTCACTTCCTGTTTGTCCTTGATGGCAACGCAAACCACGAGGCCCTTTATCGTGAAGGGCATCCATCCTTAAGCGGGCGCCTCATGTTCGGTTTTTACGATGCATCTGAGCCGGAAGCCGCTATCTTCAATATTCAGGACCCTGTAAATGAGCAGGGTCATATCCGTGAAATGGTGCAAAAAGGGTTCATCGTGCGCACGCGCGCTGACGCTGATACAGAAGAGGCCCGCCTGCACGACGACACGCGCATGAGAGCCGCGCTGACCTCCGGCGCACAACTGATCAGCACGGACTATTATTCTGGCGTGCCCGATCCCCTGGCCCTGAATTATACCGCCGATTTTCAAGGCCCCTATTTCAGATGCAACCCAGTCGTGGCGCATTGCGCTCCGCAACCGCAAATCGACAATCATTAATAAAAAAATTCATATAAATATAGAATTTGAAATACTAATACACAGTATACAAAATTACCGACATATAATTAAAAAATAATATTAAATTACTCGCACAATACAATGTGCGAATAAGAAGAACTATGTCGCTTTTGTTATTTTAACAGGCAGCATTCCTATACAAGAATGACTGACCAGTAACCCTTGGTGACTGTAATGAATGTAAAAATACGCCCACCCGTTAAACTTCATGCTTACCTTATGCTTTCGACGATGAGTGCCTGTATGGCTCTCTCGACCGCTCACGCGGCTGAAGCACCAACGCCAACGTCCGGCGAAGTCATCGACGAGGTGGTGATTACCGGTAAGAAGCGTTCAAAATTGCTCGCTGAAAAGCGTGAAGACATCGGCACAAGCAGCCTGATATCGGGCGAAGACATGCGCCGCATTCCCTCAGCGAACGTCGTGGATACCTTGAGCCGTCTGCCTGGCGTCACGGCCTACAGCGATATGGGTCAAGGTATGGCTGCCACAGGTGAGAAGGAATACTTGACCTTGCGTGGCCTCGACTCCAGCTACAACGCTTATCAACTGAACGGCGTCACCGTCGCTCAGGCTGATCCGTCGACACGCGCCCTATCTCTTAAGATGCTAGCACCATATGGCCTGAGTTCAGTGAAGGTCATTAAGACGCCAGGCGCTCAGGACGAAGGCGCGGCGATCGGTGGCATTTTGGACCTGCGCACCCCCTCGGCCTTCGACTATAATGCCAGCCTCAACAAGCTGACCATCTCCGGAACCATGTCACAATTGGCCAAGGATCGTGGGGCCGATTACGCCGGCGGCAATATCCAGTACGAACTGGCTCGCAAATTCGGCCATTCGAGCCAATTCGGCTTTTACGGTGCGCTCTATTATGACCAGCGCAGCAGCGCCGGTGAGGCCATTGAAGCGGCAGACTATTCTCCAACCCTGGAATCTGAAAAAGACATCTCAGACTGGACAAAGCTGACCGGCGGCCTGACGGCTCGCAACGTCAAGTACGACTACTATGAAAATAAGACGACGCGGTCGGGCGGTAACTTCACCCTCGATTATCGTGCAGAGGGCCAAACCGCCTATCTGCGCGGCTCGCTTGGGCAATATGAAACCGAAGGCAGCGACACTCAGCATAGCGTCCTCACCGGCCTGGTTCAGCGCTACGCCAACGGCCGCTATGCCGGTATAGGCGTTATGCCGGGGAGCTATTACCAGATCCGCGATCAAAAGGATTCGCTCTGGACCCTGCAGGCCGGCGGCGCCACCATGCGTGACAAATGGACCTGGGACTATGACGTCAATTATAGCTTCGGTAAGATCACCAACCCGAACTATGTTGAAGGCAGCCTCTACGGCATGCCAAGCGTGGCCGGGGCCGCAGTGATCACACTGAGCGATCCAGAGCACCCGACGGTCGCCTTCGACTCCCAGGCCACCCACGACTACATGTATAGCCAATCTACGGATAGACTGTGGAAATTCCAGGGACACGATGGCTATTCGGACAGCGCCGTCACTGGCGCCAAGGCCAATCTGACCTACAAGGTGGAAAACGGCGTCTTTGACACGCTGAAAGCCGGTATCGTCTTCAGCCAGAACAAGCGCAGCCAGTACGACCATGCCTTCATGCACGATGGCGATAATTTCGTCATTCTGGGGCCTGACGGACGCAAGCGGGAATATTACGAAGGCGCTGGTCCTACCGTCGCTAACATGCCTGGCCGTAACGTCGAGGACGCATTTGACGGCGCTTATGACGGTCTTTTCAGAATCTATGATCGCGCCACTTTTGTGAACGGCATCGTGCCTTACAAATATACCAGCCAGTTCGCCAAGGACGCTTCGGGCGCTACCGTCGGCAATCCGGGCGCTTACGACGCGACTGACTTCAACGAAAAAACCGTCAATGTTGAAGAAGCGATCGCCGCAACCTATGTTCAGGCCTTGCTGAAATGGGATCAGGTCGAGATCGTACCCGGCTTGCGCTATGAACATACCAAGTTCAGTGAAAGCCATTGGCAAAAACAACCCGACCGCTCCGGCGCGTTTGTGTCCAGCGAAACGAGCTACGATAATGTTTTGCCAAGCGTTCTGGCCACGTTCCGGCCCACGGATTCAGACTGGGTCTATCGGGCTTCGGTTCGCAAATCCTTCCAGCGACCTTCCTTCGGGGCCCTCGCTTCGCCTGAGACGGTCACACGCGACGATGTGACCGGCAAGGTCATTGCCATCAGCAAGGGCAACCCCAATCTGAAACCCACGGAAGCCATCAACTATGATGCCTCTGCAGAGTTTTACGGCGATGCAGGTAGCCTGTTCGAGGTCAATGGCTTTTACAAGGACATGACCAACTACATTTACAATACAGCCGTGACGGGTGGCAGTGCGGTTCTGCCTTATGCTGACCAGGCCGGTCCTGACGGCATCATCTACTCACAGCCGCAAAATGGACAGAAGGCCAATATCTACGGTGTGGAAATCAATGGTCAGTACCGATTAGAAAACCTGACGACGACCTTGAATGGGTTCAGCCTGGGCGGCAATGTTACGGTCATGAAAAGCGAAGCGACCAGTGCCGATGGCCGCAAGACCTGGCTACCGCGCGCCCCGGAACTGCAATACAACGTCAGCCTCTATTATGATCGTGGGGCCTGGTCATCGACCCTAATCTATCAGCACGTCAGCGAGCAATTGCTGAGCCTGCGCGACACCAAACTCGACACGTACCTGCAACCTTACCAAACAGTCGATTTTGGTCTGAACTACCGGTTTAGCCATATGAATATTGGGTTGTCGGCGAAAAACCTGCTTGACGATGTCAGCTTCTACAAGACGACCGGCAAGTCAAAGGCCTATCTCGGCACCCAAGACGGTGGCGGCAACGGCTCCTACGTCAAGACAGGCCGCGTCATAACCCTTACGGCCAGCTACGCCTGGTAGATAACCCCCTGCCTATGAAGCCCTCGGATAATCCGGGGGCTTCACGTCTATTCCCGCATTACCTCACGCCCTCAAGGAACGTCCATGGTCGACCTCAGCCGCCGCGCCGTCTTACAATCAACCGCATCGCTGGCCACTGTCTGCGGAGGGCTGCTCGGCCTAAAGGGTACAGCCAGGGCGCAGGCCACGTCCTCGCGCCACATCCCCGTTCTGGCGCACAGAGGGGCATGCGCCCTGCGACCGGAGCATACCCTGGCGTCCTACGCCAAGGCGATTGCCGACGGGGCGGACTATATCGAACCCGATCTGATGCCGTCGAAGGACGGAGTCCTTGTAGCGACCCACGATGGCGAACTGAGCGGTGGCACCGACATTGCCAGCCGGCCAGAATTCGCCGATCGCAAACGTGATCTCACCATACTCGGCAGAACCGTCACAGGCTGGTTCGTCTCCGACCTGACTTTTACTGAGCTCAAGAGCTTACGACGTAAGGAAACCATGCCCAAGGTTCGCCAGGCCAATACCGCTTACGATGGTGAATTTCAGATGGTCAGTTTCGAAGAGATGATTGATTTTGTCGCCGCCGAATCCGTAACACGCGGCCGCCTGATCGGTCTTGTGCCCGAATTGAAATTTTCCACCTACTTCGCTTCTATCGGCCTGCCTCTGGAGGACAGGTTTCTCGACATTCTGTCGCGCCATAGCTATCTCCAGCGTGCGCCCCTGATTATTCAGTCATTTGAAATCGCCAATCTCAAATATCTGCGCGCAAAACTCGGTCGCAATGAACGGCTGAAAGTGATGCAACTGATCAATGACCTCGATCAGAAACCTATCGACGTCATGATGGCCGGTGGCAACATGACGTTTGCAGACATGACGTCTGCCCAGGGCTTAAAGGAGATTGCTAGATACGCCGATATTATCTCTCCGGACATCCGGACCCTCATTCCCCTCGACTCCAAGGGCCACCTTGGCCAACCCCATCCTATGATCGGCCTCGCTCACGCGGCAGGCCTGAAGGTACAGGGATACGAGTTCCGCCCCGAAAACCAATTCATCGCCGCGAACTTCCGAAACACTGAGGGCGACAGCGCCCGCAATGTTGAAGGCTCCATCAAGGAAATACACCATTACCTGCGTAATGGACTGGATGGCTTCTTCACCGATGATCCAGGTATTGGACGTCAGGCCGTCGACAGCTTTTTGGCTGGCCCCCGCGCATCCTAAACTTATGCCTTCCCGCATGGAAAGATGCTAGGCCACACCCGGCGGGGAGCAGGTGCGCGCGCAATCGGGCACCATATTGCTGTTCTTAAAAGCCTGGGCTAACTTCAATATACGCGATCGCATTCAGAATTACGCCCTCAAGCACGTCAGTTCGAAGAATTTGGTAGACGATCAATAAGGGAAATTGAAGACCGGTTAGGAGAAGGCTGAATTACTGATTGCTGCAACGTCAATGCAAATATATTGGTTCATGGTCGCTCCTGGCGCGTTTTCCTCCAAGCCCCCCTTTGTAACCCTCTCAAAGAAACTTGGCCTTGCGATGCTCTTGGCTCTATCACTCCTGCATGGCTATCCGCCCCGCCACTTCCCACACAGACTATATCCACGCCGTGCTATTCTCTTCATCTAATTCGGGTGCGGGTTGCTTCACGCCCCGATTTCCACCGCACGTGGGCACCTGTATTGCCTCACCAGTCGGGACGACGTCAGCAGAGACCTCATCATTTTTTACATTGGACACGTCATTATGGAGATCGGGCTGGGTTGGCATGGCATGGCATGGCCTGCTCGGGATTACGATGTGCTGGTAAAATGATGCTAAGCCGCACCGCAACAAATAACAACGCAAAGATTACCTCAGTGCGCCTTTTAGATCATACTTATCGTGAGACAATGACGCAGACATAATGACGACATTTAGCCCGCCTCTTATTAAGATCGAGACCCTGTCCGGTCAATTATGGGGCTTTTTCAGCGCTTCAAGAAAAACCAGCAAGCGTCACGTGGCGGCTAACGTGTTCAACCTGCGCCATAACGTCGGATATGGGTTGGACGCGGATGAACGTTCCTTACAATCTGGGAACGAACGCGAAAGACGATATCTCATGCGGTTAGAGCTCTATGGCTGGTGACGGGTATGACCGAGACCTATAAAGGGTCTCACAAACCCGCACACCAGCGCGAGTTCCGAGCTGTTTGATTATACCGCTTTCTTGTGCCGCTTCTTTTCAGTAGTCGTTGCGTCAGAGGTATTGGCCTCTAAATCCTGGCTGGATTTAGTCTCGGAAACGGTTGTTACGCCGGCAAGGCGTCTCTGGATTGCGAGGCCATAGAGTGAATCCAAAATTGTCCTGTCGGTAAGTTTGGGATCTTGCAATGCCGAAATGCCGGCTTTGATGACGGCCTTATTTTTGACTTCAGGTAAAATTGTTTTCACATGATCGAATAGGGCGTCGCCGGTCAATCCGTCCAATGCGCCCTGAACCAGACTGTCATAGACTATAGCCTTCTTCGGCTTTTTATTGCCCGATTTCTTCTTAGCACTCATTTGGATAACCTTATTCCCGGCCACAAATTCGTGACCACAATTCGTCAGTATACTGCATTTATTTCAATAATTCCAGAGGGGGCAATCACATCAAAAAAGCCAACGTAAAATCAAATAAATCAGCACTTAACGCATAAGGTTTGGCGGTTACAGAGAAAAATATCCCAAGAAAACATCCCAGGAAAAGCGTTAGTTTTAATTCGCGAAAACCATTCACTCGTGACCGCAAGGTCCATATTTGTGAAAACTCGCCCGACGATCGGTTGGCATTAACTTTTTGCACCGCATTTGTGTCACATGCATATGGTACAGAAGCATATTCATTCATCCGCCAGTCTTCTACAGGTGTCACTTGACGGCCGTAAACGCTCGCGCACCACTACTCACCCCTCGACTGCCGGTTCTACAGAAACCGCTGCGCGTTCTTGTGGTCGACGATAACGTCGGAGCTGCCGAAAGCGTTCGTGCTGCAATCGAGGACTTCGGCGATGTGGTTCAATCCTGCTGCAATGGGCCGGATGCGGTTTCGGTCGCCCGAGTCTTTCGGCCTAACGTTTTGTTTCTCGATCTGGCGATGCCGGGCATGGATGGTTTCGAAGTGGCCAATTTACTGCGGAAGGATCGCACATTCGAGGGCCTAAAGATAATTGCGCAGACCGGTTTCAACGATGACGAGTCCAGACGCCGGACGGCCAATTCGGGCTTTGACCTGTGCCTTTCAAAGCCGCTCAGCCTGAACGTTCTTGACGATATGCTAATGATGCTCAGGGCTGCAGCCTGACCGCCAGAAAATATCAGGCGAGCGAATACAAATAGCCGACGAAGCTGGATTTTGAAATATCCCGAAGCCGTTACCTGCCCGCAGCGGCTTTTTGAGCGGCCAGCCCGTCCATCTTCCGGTGGACCAATTAGACCACTTCAGCCAAATATCTCGGCCTTAATTCTCTGGGAAGCGCGAGTTCGGCCTCACGCTTTTGTCGCAGCGCTAAGTCAATCAGGGGGCGAACATCCGGTTTCAGAGCTATGGTCTGCGGCCTGAAGTCGCCATTCAGAAAATATGCACTGTCGAGGCTATCGTTCAGAACCAAGGACCAGACATCGTCCGGCAAGCCAAGGGCTCGCTTAAGAGGGATAGAAATATACTTTTGCTGAAAGACAAATTCCGGGTTGAGGGCCATATTTTGTTCCAATGCAGCTCTGAATGGTCTCACATTCTAGCCCATTAACCATCCTGCAAATATCACAATTGCGTTCCATGCATCTAGGCTGGCTCTATCGCGCCGTTTTTCAATCCGATGTGAGCCGTCCGCCGTTGCTCACATTTTGGACTCGCGGCCCAATGCGAGGAGACATTATATTATTGATTTTATTTTAGTTTTTGGTTGCGGGGGCCAGATTTGAACTGACGACCTTCAGGTTATGAGCCTGACGAGCTACCGGGCATTACAGGTGTTCTATACTGATTTATAAAGCTTATTTTTTCACATTTTACAAAACAAATTGGCGGGTGTGCCAACAAGTGTGTCAATTTTAGATCAATGTTGTCAACTTTTTGTGTGCTTGATCCAGGTTGGACGCATGGCATCATGTAGGTCCCCTTTTAAGCTGCCTGACGCCTAGCGCAAATGTCATCTATTGACATTTTCGCCCGATAAGGGCATTTTAAAGCTGTTGAAACCGACGAAGTGGGCTGTCATGACCAGTAGTTTGCACGTAAGTTTGCCTGATGAAATGCGCGCCTACGTCGATCTTCGCACCAGCGGCAAAGAGGCGTTTGCCACCCCCAGCGAATATGTCCGCGCCCTGATCCGCAGCGATATGGAAAAAGAGGCGGAACGGCTTTACGTCTTCAAAGAACTCCTGAAATCTTCCGACGATATTAAAAACGGTCGCACCTATTCTGCAGCAGACGTGGAACAGCATATGGACGACTTCCTCGACGGCCTGGATCGCTGACGCCGACGATGAACAGTAAAACCTATCGTCTGACCTTGACTGCCGAAACGCATTTAAAAAAGGCTGTGCGCGACACAAAGGAACGATGGGGCATCGCGCAGGCCAGAAAATACAGTGCGGCCTTATTGGCCGGATTTCAGCACATTGCTGAAAACCACGAGGGCTTCAACTCGCCCCACCGCGATGATCTGGCCGCAGGCACAGGCTTTTTAATCCATTTGGTGGAGCACCGCTATATTGCCTTTCAGCCTTATGACAAAGATACCATTATCATCATCGGGATTTTCCATGAAAGCATGGACATGCCAAATCGGCTGAAAGAATTACAGCATATGACCAGGTATGAAATCGCCACCATCCAGCGCGGTATTGACACGGGCAGTTGAGGCAGGCATCTTACGCCTCATCCTCGGCCAACGTGGCGACCAAATTGAGGATGCGGCGGCGGTGGTTGGCCGTGGCAATATGCGGAAAAGATTTCGCCAGTTCAAGGCCTTCGGTCGTGGTCAGGAACTGGCTTACATTCTCTTCTGAGGCAGATACGGAAAGATTATCATTGCCATCATCGGGCGCGTATGCCGCCCCTATTCCGAAATACCGGATTCGCTGCTTCATTGAGACATGTTCGCAATGGGCCAACAAACGGCCCGATGCGGAAATCACTGCAAAAGGTCGCTATGTTGAACTTTAACTTCACATCTGATCGGCGACCCGTAAGATTCCCTGTTTGCAAATATTGCCTTTGTATTCATTTTTAATTATCTTGAATACGGAAGCGAGGTTTTAAATGTCTCAGATGACCACCCTGACCGTTCGTGTAAGCGGAGTCCTTAGCGATTTTGTCGCTCAAAATGTAGGCAACAGTGGTACTTACGAAAACGTCAGTGAGTATATTCGCGACCTGATCCGAAGGGACAAGGCTCAAGCCGACGAGATTGCCTTTCAAAAGCTGAAGGCCGAGTTGACGCACGCCTTTGCCACACCTGAAGCCTCCTACAAGCCTCTGTCTGCCACTGACGTAATTGCTCGGAACCGGACTTAGTCGTGGCCGTTCTTATCCAAGAGGCTGCATCCTTTCGTCTTGATGAAATTTACCGCTATACTAGGGACACCTGGGGCGACGACCAAGCAGAAAAATACATCACTGGTTTGTTCAATGCCTTTGAGCGGATCGAGATGCAAGGCGCGATCTCGAGGCCAGTACCGGCAGAATTTGGCGTCAATGGGTATTTCTTCCGATACCAAGGCCATTTCGTCTATTGGCGTCGCCTATCGAGTGGCGATATAGGTATTGTGACAATCCTCCACCAGCGCATGCACCAGATCGCCCAGCTTAAGGACGAGTTCGGAGATTAGCACCTGGCATCCCAACCGCATAATCGGATAGAGTTCGCTGCGGTACATGGTCGCCTGTGCGCCCGTTCCGGACATCTGGGTGTAGATCGCCTGGCAAGCCCGAAACCGGTCATCGACGGGTCAGATTTCTCCAAGCAGACGGATCAAGGAATAGCGCAATGTCGCGCCCACTATGAATTAGTCTAGCCGATCGTGTGCTGCGTGGCGGTGTATCCGGCTGATTGACCGAAGTATTGTCGTAGGGGAAACGCATCCGCAAGGCAGTGGCTGAAGCGAAAGGTACTTAGTCTCCGAATTAATCATGGATTTCAGCCCAATCTTAATGGCCACATGCTACCGTGTGGTACGGGATTGAAGTAACAATATGGAATTTCGAAATGCTTAGGTGGGTTCTAATCTGTGCCGGAATAGCTTACGCCGAAGGCTCGCACGCCGAGTCCTTTAGCCAGCCCGACTAGATTAGCTATGTGACAGCGAAATCCGTAGATCACACGGCTGAAATGGTGGAGGACAATCCGACACAACGCGGGCGCGGCCACGTCTTCATCTACCGGTCAGGCTCTCGGCAGCATGAACGGGTGACCTCGTCCAACGGCTTCGTCCAAGACAGCTACGCCGATCTTGCAACCGGCTTCTCCTGGCAGGTAACTCGAAAGGCCGACAAGAAGCTGTTTTCTCTGGCCGCCAGCGGTCCAACAAAGCACTACCCTGCCACTGTTACGAGAACGTCTGCAACGGATCGGCTTATCGGGGAGCGCTGTCACGTTTGGGCGTTTAGCCAAGATATGGGCTCCGGAATGCCGCCCCTCATTTCGAAGAAGTGCATTACATCGGACGGCATTTTACTCTGGACAAAGACGTTCTATTCGAGCGGGTCAATCATGTCGTCGGCCAAGGCCGTCGCGGTCAAACGTCGCCCCATTAAATTGGCCGAGGTCGTCGTACCCGTTGATGCCCTAACATTGTCTTCATATAGCCGATGGAACGTACCCATTCGCCCAAGGCCACAGGGGGTATGATTATTTCTTTTTGTAGAACAGTTCAGTTTTCTTACGTTGCTCGACGTAATGCTCCCGATTGTCTTTCAGAGCCTCGATCAGGTAGTCGATCCCATCTGTGTTAAAAACAGTAATCGACTCCTTTGTTTCATCGGCTGGGTAATCGTCGTAAACGGTAAAGCACCCGTCTTCAGAGAACATTTCTATCGTTACTTCGCGTAGAAGATCTTCGTCTTCCTCGAGCTGCCGGGCGACATATTTAAGCGTAAAAAAATGACTGTCGCGATATGCCATCAGTCCGCCTGAGTTTTGTTTTGGGTTGAGGGCTGCCAGTTCCAGGGGAGCAGCTCATCAAGACGTCGAGCGGGATGCTCTGCAATACGCGCGAGGATATCAGCAAGCCAGATCTGCGGATCGATTTTGTTCATCTTGGCGGTAACAATCAGACTGTACATGGCCGCAGCCCTTTGGCCTCCGCGATCTGACCCACAGAAGGTCCAGTTTCGACGGCCCAAAGCTATGCCTCTTAACGCCCGTTCGGCAGCATTGTTCGACAGACAGACCCGACCATCCGTCAGGAAGAGTGTGAAGGCGTGCCAGCGGCTGAGCATGTAATTCAAGGCTTTGCGCAGGTCATGCCCGTTAGGCAGCTTCGCTTTCTGATCTTGCATCCAGGGCTCCAGATCGTCGATGATGGGTTTACTTAGCATTTGGCGGACAGCGTGACGCTCTTCAGGACTTTTGCCATTGATGCCACGCTCGATCTCGAAGAGGGCATCGATCCGGCGCACCATTTCCATGGCAACAGGCGACAGGACGGACGGCTTCTTACCTTCGGCCTTACGGCGTGCATTCTGTTCGACGTCGGCCATGATGAAGAAGGGCCTCCTCGCATGCGCCCAGCAGGCAGCTTCTAAAATGGGCCCGGGACTTCGCCCCGGTTTATAAATTTCACCATACCCGGAGTAGGCGTCGGCCTGGAACAGACCTTTAAATTTAATCAGATGCGCTTGAGGATGTTCTCCACCGCGATCGCGGGAATAATAGAACATGGCCGATGGTGGCGACGTGCCCCCGAAGGGCTTGTCGTCTTTTACATAGCCCCATATTCGGCCCGTAATCGTCTTCCCCTCTGCCAGAACAGGCACTGTGGTGTCATCGCCGTGTAAACGCTCGGCCTTGAAGGTGTGCGCCTCAACCAGTCGGATCAGAGGCGCCAGCGCCAGACAGCTGGCGCCAACCAGATCAGCGACCGTTGACAGGCTGATCGGTACCCCTTCCAGCGCATAGCGCTCAATCTGACGATTGAGAGGTTGGTGCTGACCGAACTTCTCGAACAGGATCATGGCTATAAGGCTGGGGCCGGCCCACCCCCGTGGAATGGTATGGAACGGCGATGGCGCCTGGCTGATTTTCTCGCAATCCCGGCATGAGAACTTCTCGCGTACGGTTTCAATGACCTTCCACGTGCGCGGAATAGATTCGAGCGTCTTCGTGACATCTTCGCTGAGCTTGCGCAGACGATCGCTGCCACAGCAGTCGCAGACGGTTGGTCCAGGCACAACGACGCGTTCGCGAGGCAGGTGTTCTGGGAAGTTTAAACGGGTATGAGGCCGGCTGCGCGTAAAGCCAGCCACATGCGTCGCTTTTGAGACCGCCATCTCCGCCAACAGCTCGGCTTCCGTCGCTGTCGCCTCAAGCTCTTCAAAGGTCATTTCAAGCTGATCGGTCAGGCGGGCCGATCGTTCAGATGTCTGGCCATGGATTTGCCTCTGAAGCTTCTCGATGACAAGCTTCTGGTGGGCGATTATCGCCATATCCTCAGCTGCCTTGGCCTGAGCCACAGCGTATTCCGCCGCAAGGGTGCTGTGAGACGCCGATTTATGCCTTAGGGCCTCTTCAGCTGCCAGCCGTTCTGAGCGCGCTAATACCAGCTCCGCCCGTAGGGCAGCGACATCATCCGGCAAGGCGTCCAGGGCGTGATCCATATACAGGAATGAATCATAAATCCCTTTCCCTGTATAGGGTTTTCGCTATATCTGATTCAACATTCTGTGACCTTAAATCCTAGCCGGCGCTGGTCGGTCGCCAGCTATGTTGGGGATTTCTCCACTCAATACCTTCGAGCAAAAAAGACATCTGACCGCTCGTCAGCTGGATCGCGCCGTCAACGGTTGAAGGCCAGATGAAGCGTCCATGGTCCAGTCTTTTGGTATAAAGCGACAGCCCAACCCCATCATGCCAGATCGCCTTAATCAACCGACCACTACGCCCCCGGAAGACATAGACATCGCCGGCGAAGGGCTGTCGGTGAAGATGTTCCTGGACCAACAAGGACAGTCCAGTCATGCCTTTCCTCATATCGAAGTGACCTGTGGCAATCCAGATTTTAGCGCCCGAACCGATGGGGATCATCGCAAGCTCTTCATGATCGCCGAGACCAGTTCAAGAGAAGCCCCAGCGCCAATGCTCACACGAGCGCCGATTTTGAAGTCGACTGTTATCAAACCCGCGCCTGACTCTGACCCAGCGCCCGCCGGCCCATCCGCAAGTATAGCGGGACTGAAAGAAACGCCGCTGCTGGCCGCCAGAAACTGATCCCGCCATCTGTAAATCAGGCTTGTCGCCACATCGAACTGCCGGGCAACCTCTGTCACGCTCGAACCAGGCGAAAACGCCAGAGAGACAATCTCGCGACGCTGACTATCATGCCATTTCCGCCGACGTTCCGGGCCATTTAATAGAATTCCACGCGTCATAATTTGCAGCCTGCACTCGTAAGGACGTCCCTAACAGCGCAGCATCACAGATTAAATGCGCAATTGGAATGTGGCCCCTTACGGAGGGATACGATGGAACGCGGGCACGTCTGATTCACCCAATGACGAGGTTCTTTTGTTTAGTTCAAGGCCCGATATGCAAGGCCCGACACAATCCATTCTGATACGCCGGTTTGGCGACCTGTCGATGCGGGATGATAGAACACAATCGCAGCGAATAAGAACCTATCTCAGTGTAGACTATCGCCTGACCGTTTCTGAATTGCCGTCCGGAATCCTTGAGCGCATGGACCTCGTTCCACGCCATCCAGAGCAAGAGCGTGGCGTCCGCCGCGTGCCTCTCAAACCACCCCAATACCAGACGGTACTCGGTGAACGCTGCCAGGTATTCGATATGGCGCCAGGCGTAATGGATTACAGCAATTTGCAATGTCTGACAAAAGACGGTCTCACGCTATCTGAGCGCACCGGTGGGTGGGGCAGTTCCTATGGCGGAAGCGCCGCTCGCTTGGCACGTCGAACCCTTGTGTATGCTGACTTGGCGCCTCCCGCCGACATTCTGACCGGCAAATGGACCGGGTTGGGGGCTCTTAAACCCATACCGTTAAAGCCAAAAGCGATCACCGGCCCATCAACACAATCGACGCCGTTATCGGATATCCGGTACACAGTCCCGCAATGGGTTAAGGCGCCAACGCCCAAAGCAATGTCGAAATATTATCCAAGCAAAGCATATAGTGACGAAGTCGAAGGCCTTGCCGTATTGGACTGCCAGATTGGTGCTGGCGGGTCAGTCATTGCCTGCTCAGTCATATCCGAGTCCCCGCGCGGTTATGGCTTCGGCCAGGCTACGATTGCGTTTTTAAAAGGCGCCATGCAGATGAAACCCGGCACTTACAAAGCGAATGATCACATTAAGTCGACGCTGAAATGGACTTTATCTGATACAGCAGCCGATCCCCTTCTCAACAGTTCCGTTCACTGAATGAGACGCCATCTGTCGTGAATTGGACAGTATGGAAAGGCCCGAAAAACGATAGTCGCTCTGGATGACAATCAATATTTTCTGCACAGAGAATATTGTCTTTTTAAGGAATATTCTCTATAAACGCCATATTCTCTGAGCAGAAAATATCAGCCATGCCCTTCCGTACCGAATATGAGAAAAACATGTTGAGCGGCTTCACAGAGGCCGTCAACGCGATTCCAGGTGCCCACCTGACCCAGGAGCACGTCGGTGCGTATGACGAAGGATTCGACGGTGTCGCCTTGTTCCAACTCGGCAGCAAGAAGCCCAGATACTTCGCACTTGAGGTGAAGAAAAACCTCTATCCGCGCGACCTGCCCCAAATCGTGTGGACGATAAAGAGGAACCGCACGAACCATATGGGGAGCAAGAACCTTCTGGTCCTGCTGGCCGACACGATCTCAAACGGCGCCAAAGAATGGATGCAAGCCGAAGGCGTAGGCTATTATGACAACAGCGGCAGTCTCTTCTTACCGACTGAGGAGGCTTATATTCTCATCGACCGTCCGACGACCAAAAAACAGGAAAAGGTCATAGGTTCCGTCTTTTACGGGCGGAGGTCTGAAGTGCTTGAGGCCTTATGGGAGCGCGGGCGAGCGTGGAGCAGCGTCAAGGCTATCGCCGAACGTATCAACGCTGCCCCCTCGCTCGTATCTTCGACGCTCCAGGAATTGGAAAGGCATGATTGGATTGAGACGCAAGGAAATGGCCCGGCCAAGGAAAGGCGCCTGACGGATTGGAATGGGCTCCTTGATGCTTGGACCGATCACGAACAACGCCGCAAACCAGCTGCCACCACAAAATACTTTGTACCGAGGTTGAAGGCACAGGCCATTCCCGCCGCACTGGACAGTGCTCTGGCCGAGCGCCGCATCGACTACGAGATCACTGGGGAGTTCGCCGGCAACGTGCACGCCGCGCTCTTTTCCAGCGTGTCCGTCATCCGGGCGCGCATTTCCGCAGGTCAATTGGCAGAAGCGGCGCTGGAGGCCATTGACGCCCGACCGGTAAATGAAGGGTTCAATCTACTCTCGATCAACGAGAGTGTGGAACTTCCGTTCAGGCGACGCATCGGCGAGCTTTGGATCGCTTCGCCACTTCGAACCTACCTCGATCTGCTGAACACTGGCGGGCGAGGCAAAGACGCCGCCAAAATGCTGCGCGAACAAAAGTTGCAACTCTAATGAACGACAAGAAGCCTAAAGATTATACCGGCTATCCCCCGGACCAGACCGACGAGTGCGAGCGCGTCCTAGTCACGCTACTGAATGGTATGGGCCCGTGGAAGGATAGCGTTTACCTCGTCGGCGGCCTGGCCCCTCGTTACCTCGCTCCTGCCGATCCGGAACGCCCCCACGGCGGCACCGCCGATGTCGATATCGTAGTCAGGATGGCGGTGCTCGCCGATACGAAAGCCTACGCTACACTCGAAGAAAACCTGGCTCGGCTCGGCTTTAGCCGTGTCCCGCTCGGCGCTGGTGGATTTTTCACCTGGCGCTGGCAGATCATGACCGATAAGGACCACTCGATCGTATTGGAGTTCTTGACCGGCGACCTTGAAGGTGGCCGAGGCGAGTTGGAAAAACTTCCGGCAAAGGGGCACAAGCTCAATGCCTACAACTATCCGGTTTTGCATCTCGTCTATCACTTCTACGACAAAATAGAGGTCACAGCAGAGCTGATTGGCGGCCGCGGGATTGCGACTGAGACCCTTCGTCACGCCAACATCGTCAGCTACCTATGCGCCAAGGCTGACGCGCTTGACGATCGAGGCGAGGAAAAGGATGCGCATGATCTTGCCTATTGTCTCGAACAAGTACCTCTGGACAAGATGGTTGAGGCATTCACAAGCGCTATGAAAACGGAATTCGCAGAGATGATCCGGACGCAATTACGCGTCATTAAGAAGCGTTTTTGCAGCGACGAAAAGATCGAGGGCTATCGGAAGGATGGCCCCGTCAAAGCCGTAATTTTCGAAATGGAGGCGCCGGCCGGAGACGATGAAGAGGCCAGGAACAGAAGAATTCTGCGTCAACGCTCCGTGAGCGATGCGGCGGAGGCTTTGATCGCACACCTGGGCGTTTAAAGACACCAACCCATGCAACTGTCGCATTGGGGATCAATCCGTCAATGGTAGGGCGGGAACAGTATGGACTCCAAAAAGACCACCAACCAGCACTATGTGCCGCAATCTTATCTCAAGTCCTGGGCGAACAGCCGGGATTTGATCTTCCATTCTCCTATTCGAGATCATCACAGTTAGTTCTGGTAAAACTAAGCTGTGAGCCTCACGGCGGCCATTCAGTGGCAGGGGCGGGCAGTCTCCTAAACGAGGTCTGATCCCGCTCCCGCCGTTGCCAGCGCTCGCGGGGACTCAACAAGCTATGCACCCTGCCGCCTATCCACCCTGGAAAGCAGTTTCCCAGATCCAGCAAAGCTGGCAAATCAATTCATACCGTCTCCTATGGCTTCCGACCACACCGGGCTGCACGCGATGCCGCCGGGCAGTGCTTCTGCGTACTGCGTCTGCGGGGTGCAGCGGACTGGATTTTGGATGCAGATATCGCTGGGTGCTTCGACAACATCAGCAAGGACTGGCTCGTCGCCAACATCCCTACGGACAAGGCGGTGCTCCGGAAATGGCTGAACTCCGGCTACATGCAGGAAGGCGAATGGCATGCGACCCAAGCGGGGACGCCGCAAGGTGGTATAATCTCGCCTACGCTCGCAAACATGACTCTGGATGGGTTAGAAAGGCAGTTGAAAGCGCGTTATGGCGCCCGACGACCAAATAACCAACGACCCAAGGTCCACTTGATCCGATGCGGACTCCTTGGCCCAGCTACATAATCGCTTATTCTGATCCCTGATCAGAGTACCATTCCGCTGGAAAGCGCGAGAAATATCTGTCTTCCTCCAGTCGCTCTGACTCAGTGATAGCATCGCGCATTTTGCTGGCACCAAAGGTTCCAGCCGTTGGCCAAACTGGTCGCGTCCCCTTTGCCTCCGGGTAAAGCCGCCAGCCGATGATCTGAGGAAGCTTTTTAATCCGTATTATTTCGGAAGGGGCAATCGAGCGCGGGACAACGACTTCCCAGCCCAATAAACTGTTATTGTGAGCTATGGTCAGAGCTTCATCCGCGCGCAATTCTTGTCCCTTTTTACCGAAGCGCCCAATCTGAACAGCCTCCGCATCTGGAACGCGAAAATAGACGCCACAAATCATCGCTCTGCTTCGCCGACGGAGTTCGCGTACCCATTGATGGGTCGCAAAAAAATCAGCCTGGACTGGAAAGCAGAAGACACCTTTAGATGTGTCATTCCCTTTTCCAAAGCGGGACGCTTTCAACCCATTGCGTCTAATGGACGGGACGGACGGCTCGATCGTCAAGTGTACAAATGTTGCCATGCGCGTACTTAGCTGCCACTGAAGCTGTCGATTTTACAACACAATAGTCAAATCCCAGAGTAAAATACAGCACAGGTCGCGTGTGCGCCCAATGCGGAAGTCGATCTCATAAGGCGGTGCTTTGCCAGAAAGCGGAACTCCTAACACCAACAGCCCAGGCTCAGTCGGGAATGCAATTAGACCGATCTTATTCCATCGAGAAATCGGGAAACTATCACAGGCCCAAGTTAGACTGATCAAATGAAAAGCTCTGCATACAGGCGACAGACGCCAATTTCCACTGTTGCCATGAAATCACAACCGTGATTACATCACCTAAAAATAACAATCAGGGGGATGTCATGCGTAAGTCTCTTACAGCGCTGGCGGTCGTGTTGTTGCTATCGGCATCGCAGGCTGGCGCACAGGCAGTGCCGGCCGATTCCACCGAAGTGATCGTCAAGGGCGCCATTCGCCCCAAGCCGGCGGAAGAGGTCCCACCGCCGCCGCTCGATGTCTTTACCCAGTCGCCGCGCGTCGAACAGATCGCCCTGTCCTCAGATGGCAGCCGCTTCGCCTTCGTCACCCGCAAGGCGGGTCTGCGTCTGCTGACGACCTACAATGTGACCGACGGCAGCAACCAAACCATACGCCTGAGCGAAGATCCTATTTCGTCGATCAACTGGCTCGACAATGATCACATGTTGATTTCAGACACCGAGACGGTTCTACGCAGCACCTGCCCGTCAGGTATGGACAAGAACTTCAAAACGGCGCAGTCCGTGTCGGATCTCGGCGCCTGGATCAATTCGCCGTTTACCCGCGATCCGGACAACGAAGCTTTTGGGATCAAGTTTCACAACGGCCTCACCGAGTCTATTATGCATAATGCCCTGACTCCGCCCCCCTGCGCCGACTACGGCGTGCGCTCACATGAAGCCGCGACGATTGTCGATCTTCGCACCAGCCAGTCGATCAGCTTCGGCGCCAAGATGGCAGGCGATTACGACCATATGCCGCTGGGTCTGCCCAAGCCGGTGATGGTCGACGGCAAGCTTGCGCTCGTCGGGCCGTTCCTTGAACTGCGCGACAAAACGATCGGCGGCCAGGTGGCGCAGCGCGTCTATCTGTGGCGGGTGGACCCTAAGACCGGCCGGGCCCGCATCATCGATGATGCGGGCGGTGATATGGATCGCCTTAATGCCTATGTCGATGACTGGCTGACCGATGAGACCGGACAGCCCACTGTCAGAGCGCTCTACACCTATCTCGATGAGACCTTCAGCATCGAGATGAAAAAGTCCGGCAAGTGGACGCCGATTCTCAAGCGCAAGATCGACGCCAAGGCGCATACCTTTGCGCCGTTTCTGGCAGGGTTAGGCCGCGACGGCCAGTCCCTGCTGATCCTCGATGTGGCCATTGGTGCCGATGGCCAGCGCCGCTTCCACTATTACGAGTTGTCGGCCGATGGCAAGCTGTCCGAAGCGCTCGATAGCGGCGACGCCACCCGCGACCGGCCGCTCTTCGATCCGCAGACCGGCGCCCTGTCAGGCTTCGCCCACGATGGCGAAATCACCACCTACACCTTCTTCGATCCTGATCTCGCCGAGGTCTACAAGCACGCCGTCGACACCGCGCCGGGCCAGGCCGTGCGCGTCGTCGCCACCGCGCGCGATCCGCATCAGATGATCCTGTTCAATCAGGGCGGTGATGATCCGGGTTCGTGGCACTATTACGATTTTGCCACCGGCAAGCGCGTCGATATCGGCAGCCAGTATCCCTCGGTGCCGGCGGAATGGGTGGCGTCGCAGCGACCGGTTCGTTACACGGCGGCCGATGGCGTGGAGATCCGCGCCCTGATCACCCTGCCGCCGCAGGGCGAGGCGAAGAACCGGCCTCTGGTCGTGCTGCCGCATGACGGACCGCTTGGCCACGATGCACGTGGCTTTGACGGGCTGGCACAGGCCCTGGCGTCACGCGGCTATGTCGTGCTGCAACCCAACTACCGCGGTTCCGATGGCTATGGCGCGGCCCTGACCGAAGCCGGCAAGGGCGAATGGTCGGGCCGAATCTTGAGCGACATGGCCGATGGCGTGCGCTATCTCGCCGGTCAGGGGATTGTCGATGCCAAGCGCGTCTGCATCGCCGGCGAGGGCTATGGCGGCTACGCGGCGCTGGCCGGTGCGCAATCCGGCAACCCGTATCGCTGCGCCATCGCCATCAACGGCATTTCTGATCCCGATGACTATCTGAAAACCGCCAAGCAAAACGCCGTGGCCGACGAGATCGCCGCGCTCAAGGCCGATCCTACCCAACCGCGCGCCTTCCGCGCCGATGCCAATTCGCCGGCCCTGGTGCAGCGCTACTTCGGCAGCCAGACGCCTGCGGCCATTACAGCGACGGCGGTTCGCACGCCGGTGTTGCTGGTGCACAGCCAATACGACAAGACCGTGCCACCAAGCCACAGCCGCACCTTGCGCGACGCCCTGCAAAAGGCCGGCAAGCCCGTCACCTATGTTGAACTGGCTGATTGCGGCCACGCACTCGCCACCGAGGCCTGCCGCCTTGGCACAGCACAGGCCGTGGTCGATTTCCTAGCTATCAACAACCCCGCGAAGTGATAGGGCGATCCAAATGTCAAACGGCCGACCGTTGAGCGCGCTTGTGCTTCTTTTTCTCCTAAGTGGGGCTGCCTCTTCCGCTAACGCTGCAAAGGCGGGAAAGTCACCTGTCAATTCCCAAGATTGCTCGCCTTTGCCACGTGAGTTGCTAGCGGGACGCGGTATTTACGTCGGCGAGTTGCACGGGACACGGGAGATGCCAAAGGTTCTGGCTTGTTTCGTAACGCAGGCCCTTGCCCAAACCGAGGGGTCGGTCGTCGTCTCCATGGAGCTTACAGCCGAGACCAGTCCTGCCTGGGCCGTGGAGTGGGCGCATCCTTCGGATGGTCGCACCTCACAGGCGATGGCTGATCTGATCACTTGGCTGCGGACCCTTCGCGGCAAAACTGGTCGCGTCACGATCGATTATCAGCTTGGATGTCGATTTGACGGCGTCCCGGCCGATCCGGATGCCTTCGGCAATAGATGCATAGGCGAGAGCATCAAAGCCTCGATGACGAAGGGCTTTGTCATTGCGTACGGCGGAAATTCTCACGCAGCGCGTCTTGAAACGCCAACGAAAAGGGCTGCGGCCTTTTTGCCAGACTCGATCAAAACAGTTGAAATCATGGTGTCAAACGGTGGCTCCGCCTGGGGGACATATAATAATTCGGCGCCCGGCCCATCCCCCATTCTTGGGAGGCAGGACCTCTCCGGTATGAACGGTATTATTCCTGGACAGGACCCTGGCTTTGAATATGCATACGTCATCAAGAACATCACGGCCTCTTATCCAGCCTATACGCCGCCCTCCGTGGCTCAGTCCAAGACAGCCTCTAAGCCCGTTCGGAAGAAGACGAGTTCACTAGGGGCCTGACACGCGCCTCGGACACGTGCGAGGTCGCGACGCCTTACTGGCCTTAACAAGCCGGTCGACGTTGCTTATGCGCCCAAGGCGAATTCGATCTCATACGGCGGTGCTTTGCCCGAAAGCGGCCCTCCTAACGCCAAAAGCCTAGGCTCATTCGGAATGCATTAGACCGATCTTATTCCAACGAGAAACCGGATAACTATCACGGGCCCTAGTTAGACTGACCAAATTAAAATCTCTGCATACAGGCGATAGACGCCAATTTCCACTGTTGCCATGAAATCACAACCGTGATTACATCACCTAAAAATAACAATCAGGGGGACGTCATGCGTAAGTCTCTTACAGCGCTGGCGGTCGTGTTGTTGCTATCGGCATCGCAGGCGGTTTTTATGCAGGGCAGGAAAATTAGCCAATTGTTTTCAATCAAGCTGATAGGCTTCCTTTAATTCATTGATATTTATAGCTTTAGGCAATCTTTAAGGGATGTAAGACTATATTTGTTTGTCAGATAAAATATGCTATATTTCTGACAACAAAGGAGACACCAAGTGGCTGTCATTGATAAGATCAAGCGCCGCCTGACGGGCAAGCGCGGCTGGGTGTTTACGCCCAGGGACTTCCTCGATCTGGGAAGCCGCGCCGCTGTGGACCAAACGCTGTCGCGGCTAGCGCGCCAGGGCGTGATCCGCCGTGTGGATCGCGGGGTCTATGATTATCCTCGCCAGCATTCCAAATTGGGCACGATGTCGCCGGACATTGACCAACTCGCCGGGGCCGTAGCCAAGAAGTCCGGCGACACGGTTTTCCCGTCCGGCGCGGCAGCAGCAAACATACTGGGGCTCTCGACACAGGTTCCGGCACGTCCGACCTATATGACCAGCGGCGCAACTCGTGTAACGCGAATAGGCGGACGCACCATCGCATTCAGGCACGCGCGCACACCCATTCTCGACGGTGTGCCTGCGAAGGTGAATTATACGTTGCAAGCCCTCGCCTACCTCGGCAAAAACGGGATTGACGCTGATCTGCTGAAACGCTGTGCTGACCAACTGGACAGCCGCGACGTTAAGGCTCTTACTGGTGCCAGGCTGGTCGTTTCCGGCTGGATGGCGAACGCCATCACAAAGATTGAAGGCCTGAAATATGGATGATTTTGCCCGCAGTTCCGCCGAAGACCGCATTGCAGCCATTGAGGAAGCAGCGGCCCGGCGCGATTTGCGGCCAATGATTATCGAGAAGGATTTCTGGGTCTGCTGGACGCTGCGGCGTCTGGCCGAACACGCCGAGCTTGGACCGCATCTGACTTTTAAGGGCGGCACTTCGCTCTCTCGAAGGCCTACGGCATTATTGCCCGCTTTTCAGAAGATATCGACCTGACGATTGGCCGCACAGCGCCGTTTCTCCGGGATACGTCGTCGCCGATGGAACCGGGGATAGGCACGAACGAAATTAAGCGCCGCGCCGATGCGGTAAAGGCGGAGGCGGAGCGTTACATCGCTGAGATTGCCATGCCTGCGATCCGGACTTCGATTGCGGAGGCCCTTGGCACGGAAGACGGCTGGGAACTGGTCATCGCCGACGAAGACGCGCAGACGATCCAGTTCCGGTATCCGCGTCTTACCAATTACGGCATGGGGTATGGACATGGCGGATATGGCGCTGGCCGTTTCGGTGAAGGCGAGATCGGCTACATCAAGCCGCAGATTAAGCTGGAGTTCGGCGCACGCGGCGAGATTGAACCGAACGAGACGCGCGTTATCAGGCCCTATCTGGCTGACGAATTCCCCGACCTGTTCGGGAATGCGGACACGCCCTTTTCAACGCTGGCTGCAGAACGGACTTTCTGGGAGAAAGCAACGATCCTGCATGCCCTGCATCACGGCTCGAAAATGCGGGACCGGATGTCACGTCATTATTATGACCTTCACATGTTGGCGGAAGCGGGCATCGCGGATACGGCGATGAAGCAACCCGAACTGCTGGCATTGGTCGTCCGCAATAAGAGCCTGCTTTTCCGCGATCCTAAAGCCTCTTACGACACAGCCGACTTCGGCACGTTGAAACTGATGCCGACAGGTGATCCGGTGGATGAACTAAAGCGCGATTATACCGCTATGGCGGAAATGTTCATGGGCGATGCGCCAGGATTCGATACCGTCATGCAAACGCTGATGAAACTGGAAACAACGATCAATAGCCATCAGAGGCGTTGAATAGCGTGATGGCCTACGCATAGTCAGGTTTGATTCTTTCATTCTAACATTGATTTCAAGCTGCGACGGACGTTTTCTAGCTGAAAATTAGAATGGCAGATCCGCTACATTGACCATGTGTCGAAATCGCTCTGCCCCTAAAGCCCAAGGATCTTTCTTGTTAGCAGCAATTCCAACAGAGATGGGGCCAGTAATTATCCGGGTCGGGAATCTTCCGAAGCCCTGTGAAGCTCTTAGAGCCTGACCGAAAAGAAGGTGGGCAATATCAATAGGTTGTGATTCTCTGTTTGTTGCGAAGAAACGGAGATTCGGATGCCTTGGGATGATATTGCCCGCGTCGAACATAGACGCAAATCGTCGCGCTATCCAAGCGATTTGACGGAACAAGAGTGGTCTTTATTGGTCCCATTACTGCCGCCTGCCAAACGTGGCGGTCGACCGCGCACAACGTCGATGCGGGCCGTGGTGAATGCGATCCTGTATATTGCGTCCTCGGGTTGCCAGTGGCGGATGTTGCCGAAGGACTTTCCCCCGATGACGACCGTTCAGGGCTATTTCTATGATTGGCGTAGCAGCGGTCTATGGCAGAAGATCAATCACCTGCTCGTCATGGCGGCACGCGAACTGGAGGGCCGTGAAGCCAGCCCCTCAGCCGGCGTCATCGACAGTCAGAGCGTCAAAACGACCGAAAGTGGCGGTGTTCGTGGCTATGATGCTGGTAAGAAGATCAAGGGTCGCAAGCGGCATATCATCACCGACACCTTGGGACTGCTGTTATTTGTTGTCATCCATGCGGCGGATATTCAGGATCGTGATGGTGCCCCAGCTGTGCTTCGCGCCGTTCGTTACCATTTTCCCTGGCTGCGCCACGTCTTCGCCGATGGTGGCTATGCTGGTGACAAACTTAAGGCTGCTATGAAGGGCCACGGAGACTGGACCATCGAGATCATAAAGCGTAGCGACGCAGCCAAGGGCTTCGAGGTCCTGCCGCGCCGCTGGGTCGTCGAGCGTACCTTCGCCTGGCTGGGCCGATGCAGACGCCTAGCCAAGGATTGGGAGACAACTCTTCAAAGCGCAACCGCTTGGACAGTCATCGCCAGCGTAAGGCTCTTGACCCGCACGCTCGCAAGGTACTGCTATGTCTCATGAACTTTTGAGTCGGGCTCTTAGCACTACTTTGGCATATTATTCTTGGCGGGCTCGGCGAGGCGTTTGTCACAGTGGGGACAGCGCCTTGGTGGCGGTCGCATGAAGAGGTCGAGAATGGCCTGGCGGATGGCGGGCATTGTCGGCTGAGGCGGTGGCCCCCCGACTTTTTTTTTCGTCCCGCTGCTTTGAGGCGGCGGGATTGGAGAAATGCAAAAGCGATCATCGCCATTAGACAATGTCGGTGCAAACCGGTCCATGACCTGCCTTCGAAGTGATCAAGCCCAAGCTCTTCCTTGAGTTGCTGATGTGCCTGTTCGCAGATCCACCTTGCCTTGATAGCCGCGGCTAGCATCTTGAGGGGGGCGTCGGCAGGCAGGTTTGACAGGTAGTATTTCTGTTCTCCGGTTGAACGCCTTTCCCCGACCAGCCAGACCTCCTCCTCGCCAGGCATGGCTTGGACACGACCGTCGCTCATACGATGCCTGTGGCCATCTGCGACCCGAACGCGGCAAGCGGCAAACTGGCAGTTCAGCTTGCCTTTGGTTCCGCGCCGCCAACTTACTTTCTTCCATTTCCCATCAGCCAACATCTTTTCGGCAGAGACAGCAACATCGTCAGGGACATGGTATTTGCGCCGCCTTCCGGTTGCCGCTTCCGGGAAGATTAGGCCGACGTCTGCCTGATACACATTCTGACGCCGTGATATGCCGACGGCCCACAACAGGTCGCGCTTGCTCAGGGCCTCGCGGAACGGCCCGCTTGACCCATAGCCAGCATCGGCCAGCACGCACCCGAACCGGGCCCCAGAGGCTATAACACGATCAATTTCCTCAATGGCGATCTCCGGCTTTGTCAGGGCAACCTGGCATTCTTGCGGGACCCGAGCCCGGTTCATCCGCGCGACATCATTCGTCCAACTCTCGGGCAAGAACAGGCGCAGGCCCACCATCACAGGCACTTCGCGCGATGCCAGCGTCACCGAAACAAGCGACTGGCAGTTGGACGTCTTGCCAAGCGAGGAAGCATATTGCGCCGCCACGCCAACCGAATGGCTGCCCTTTTTCGGCAGCGCCGTGTCATCGATGACAAGATAACCGGCATCATCCCCCACCAGACGGTCGGCCTCCTTCAGGAGAACGGCTTCAAGCGGTCCACTTTCCCAAACGCCGTCAGAGACAAAATGATGGAGTTGGTCATAGCCAAACTCGCCATCGCGGGCGGCCATCGGCTGGACACTCTTGCGGTCACCCGGGCCAATCAGGCCTGCAATATAGGCAGGGCACAGCCGCATCCGGGTCTTATGCCGCAAGGCCACCAGGAAGGGCGTCAACCAATCTTCCAAATCTACGCGCCAATGTTCCGACATCGCCAGTCTCCTTAAAGCTGGCTCTCTATGAATCACGCAATGTCAGCCGGGGGAATCCTCAAAATTCATTTTCTGCCAAAGTAGTGTTAGGTTTGCACGACATATTGTGATGAATTTTTCTGCACGAGCCAGAATGATTGGATCGTCGCTAATGATGGGCGATCTACATGCAGAACGCGGCAGGCCCGGCGAACCGATACCTGCCAGGCCGCAATCACCCGGTCAACGAGCTCACGTCTGGCGTCAGGCTTTAGCGCTTGTTTGCCAGAACATCCTGCAACATTGCCTTGTCCAGAGACAGATCCGCGACAATGCGTTTCAGCTTGACGTTCTCTTCTTCCAACTGACGCATCCGTCGCATCTCTGACGGCATCAGGCCGGCGTATTTTTTACGCCAGTTGTAGAAGGTTGCATCCGATATTCCGGCCTTGCGGCACACCTCAGCAACAGACACGTCGCTCCCGAGCTCAAGGGAGAGCGCTGAGCACTTGATAGTGCATGCCCTTCGACTCTTGCCGGTCCAATACCAACTGATATCACTGAGAAGTTGAACAGGCGACAATAAATATTCCCGAACGGGAACCAAAATCACCAAATTGTCGATCAATCACCAAATTGTTCCCGCTCGGGCACTCAGCATAGACTTTTAACGATTTTGGTGATAAAAGTTCCCGTACAGGAGCTAGACATGTCCCAGCAAGATCCTAAGCCCAATCTGAAAGCGACCGACGTAGGCTTAAGCCTCACTTCGGTTAAATCAGTCATGTCTGGAGAACTCGATCGGGCAAACACATTAGCCTCTATTCAGAGAGCGCTCGACCTGGCTACAGGCAAGGACGTTCTTGCCGAGCAGAAGAGACAGCAAGCCCTCTTCATCGAGGCCATGAAACCCGACCCACTAGGCGATATAGACAAGATTCAGTTCGCACTGGACATGGCATCTGGCAAGAACGCACTCGCGGATATGGAGGCTCGCCATCAGGTCATGATGGCCGCACTGGAGCCTCCGCCCTACGCGGATACTTTGAAGCAAATCGTGGCAAACGACCTTGCGAAAGGCCCCGAACAGCTGGCCGCCTTGACTGCGAAACACCAGGCAATTCTCGCAAGTACGGCCTCCCATCCCCTCGATAAATACAAGATAGAGATTGCGGCTTACGACGCTGCGCGTGAGACCTTGCGCGCACAACAACAGGAACATAACGAGAAGTTCAAGGCCGCGATGGGCCGGGACCCCTTCGCTGAAATCGAGAGACAACAGGCAGCCCTAGATTCAGCGGTCAAAAAATCCATTACCGCGTTGCAGCCGGCGCCACTGCCCGCACCCCGCATTCAGCTCGATGTGAAGCAACAGGTTCGGAAAGCGGAAAGCCCTGCCTTGTCATCAGTCGCCGACCTCGGCCGTATCGTTCATGACAAGCGCAAGGACATGAAACTCACGCAGCAGCAGTTCGCCGATCTGACAGGTGTCGGACGCCGCTTCATCCTGGAATTGGAAGCCGGCAAACCCACCCTGGAATTCGGGCGCATCCTCAAAGTCTGCCAGGCCGTAGGTATTGACCTGAAGGCGGTGAAACGATGAGACTGGATGTCTGGCTCGACGGCGCACACCAGCCGGTCGGTACACTTGAATCCTTCGACAGCGGTTCGGTGGATTTCCGCTATAACGATACCTATCTCGCCAATCCCGCCCTGCCCCTCTCCCAATCCCTCCCGCTACAGGCGGATGGCTTCGGCGATGTATTGACGCGTGCGTTTTTCAACAACCTCCTGCCTGAAAACGATCAGACGCGCTTACTCATCGACCGACAAGGCATCAGCCGCGATGATGTCGTAGGCATACTGTATCATCTCGGCGCCGACTGCTCCGGCGCCATCTCCTGCCTGCCTGAAGGATCGGCGCCCGTCAAAGTACCAGGCGATCTGTCGGCGGATTACGAAGCGCTGACACCAGACGGACTTACCGACATCATGGTGTCCCTGGCAGAATTCCAGCGACTGCCAGACGCGACAAAGGACCCGTCTCCGCTGGCCGGCGTCCAGGGAAAGATGGCCCTGACCCTATTGCCCGACGGTCGCCTCGCCGTGCCGGCCACTGACAAGAAAGTGCCCTCGACCCACATCCTGAAGGTGCCGGCGCGTGCCGACCAATCAGATGTCGATCATGAATGGGCCGCCTGCGTGCTGATGTCGCAACTAGGCCTCGACACGTCCATGCCACGGCGCCTGAATCAGAGCGGTGTCAAGGGTTTGCTGATCACTCGCTTCGATCGCTGGAACGCCGACGGGTTCGTCAGACGCCTCCATCAGGAAGATTTCGCCCAAGCCCTGGGCCTGCCTCGCGGTCTGAAATATGAACGCCAGGGTCGCGATGGCCGCGCCTTCAACGCTCAGGCCGTTGAAGGCCTGCTGAACTGCACCCGCAATCCGGCGGCCGACAAGCGCCTGTTTATGCTGGCCACCCTAGTCAACCTGGCACTGGGCAATAACGACAATCACGCCAAGAACCACGCCCTGCTATATGTCGCAGCAGATGTGCCAGTGCTCGCGCCCTTCTACGACATCCTGCCGGTTCGACTGAATGATCGCTACACCGAGCAACTGGCCTTCAACCTGGGCACCGCCAAGACCCTCGAAGATGTGACGGCCGCCGATGTGGAAGCCTTCTTCGCCACCTTCGGCATCGAAGGCTCCCGCTATCGCCGCTTCCTCGACACCGAGGTCAAACCCCTCCTCAACCAGCTCGATGCCTTTGCTGAGGGTCTTATTCGTCAGAACATGAAGGGTTTCGATGACCTGATCGGCGGCAATCTGAGGCACCTGGCTGACGCCCTGTCCCTCCCGCTTGAGGTTCGGGAACGAGATCTCTTTGTCGCACGCGGCGGTGGCTGGCTGTCCGCCAGTTAAGCTCCGTGCGAAATCAAGCAGCGACGCATGGGTTCATCTCGCCTCTTGAATACGCGTGTGGCTATCTCCGACGGTCCCCACAAATGGTTGGGCGATTCGTGATGACAATGTCTGTTTTCCCGCGATGAGAGCTTATTTCAATATCGAATTGATCGACTAATAGATGAGGATGATGAATTCGAGGCCCATTGGCATGAGGGCTATCCCTTGTCAGGTCTATTCGTAACCCTAGAAGAAGCAGTGAAGGCAGGTCAGACCGACCTGAATTCGACCTTACCTATTTCGTCGGTATAGACACTTAATACTCCGCGCAGGTCTATTTTGCTCATCTACGGCCGTCAGGTTTTTTTGTGCCCTTTGTGCTAAATATTATCTCTAATCAGATCAAAGAACTAAACTCGATTACGAGCGAATGCCGGTAATTTGCGCGCAAGTAGGTACGTCGCGCGCGATCGCACATAGTTATTATGTTATTGATTATTAAAATATTTTTCTTTGGTTGCGGGGCCAGATTTGAACTGACGACCTTCAGGTTATGAGATAGCTGAAAACGCGGCTTTTTCGTCCGCCGCCGTCCGCATTTGTTTTGTAAAGAATTGTTTTAACTTATCTTTATTGACATTTCGCGCCGTAGCGATACGCTCCTGTCCACGCCTGTTTTTCGTTCAAGTGGTAGCTATGCGGTAGCTGCGGGAGTTTGACGACATGACAAAACTGACCAAGCGCGCGGTGGAATCCGCCAGCATCCAGGACAAGACCTATTGCCTGTGGGACGACGAACTGCGCGGCTTCGGCCTGCGTATCTGGCCGACTGGTCATAAGGTCTATCTGGTCAAGTGCCGCGTCAAAGGACGCCAGCGCTTTATCACGCTTGGGCCACATGGTCCTGTGTCCCCTGAACAAGCCCGGAGCCGAGCGTACAATATCCTCTCGGAAGCGAAGAAAGGCCGTGATCCGGCGTTCGAGCTCGATCAGATGCGCAAGTCGCCGACCGTCAAGGCATTGTGCGAACGCTTTATGCGTGACCATGTCGCCGTGCGGTGCAAACCCCGGACACAGGCGGAATATCAGCGCAATGTCGATCTGTTCATTGTCCCCCGTATTGGGTCGCGCAAGGTGACGGATATCGGTCGGGCAGACATCGCCGAACTGCATGGCGCGTTCAGTCATATCCCCTACCAGGCCAATCGCACCTTGGGAGTCTTGTCACTGCTGTTCAATCTGGCCGAGGTGTGGAATATCCGCCCGGACGGTAGCAACCCGTGCCTGCACGTCAAAAAATATCCCGAACGCAAGCGCGCCCGCTTCCTGAGCGTGGAAGAGTACAAGGCGTTAGGCCAGGCGCTGCATGAAGCCGAACACGGACAGACGGAGACCGCTTCGGCGATCAATGCCATCCGACTGCTGATGCTGACCGGCTGCCGGCTCAACGAGATCATGACGCTCAGGTGGGACGACGTCTATCTGGCCGACTATGAATTACGTCTGCCAGACTCCAAGACCGGAGCGAAGACGGTACATATCGGGCAGAGTGTAGTCGACATCCTGGTCAAGATCGAGCGCATCAACAGCAACCCCTATGTCATCACCGGCAAGAATGAGAGACGCCCCCTCACCGACCTGCAACATCCATGGCGGCGCATCCGCGCAGCGGCTGGCTTGCCTGACGTCCGCATTCACGATCTACGCCATTCTTTCGCCAGTGGCGCCCTCGCCCTCGGTGAAGGCTTGCCGATGATTGGCAAGTTGTTAGGCCATAGCCAAGTCCAAACGACGGCACGTTACGCCCACCTCGCCAATGCACCGATCAAGGTTGCCGCCAGCCGGATCGCTGACAGTATTAGTGAGGCGCTTAGGGCCCGATAGTCAGACCAAATTCGCCCCACCCTTCCGCAGGGCAACCCGGACCGCCTTACAAAGCCAAAGCTCCGAATTCAAGGGATGGGAGGGGCGTCGGCAGGCAAGGTGATCAACGCTCTTCCATCCTTTTCCACCATTTGTAATTCCGGTTGTCCCCGATACGTCGTGAGTGCCACCAATGCCCCATTGGCGTGAGGCAGAAACAGAGATGCACCCGCGTCGGGGTTCGCTACTACCTTGAAAACCTCGCCCCCATGCGCACCATCCAATGTCAGAAGGCCTTCATCGGACAAAGAGGTCAAGTATCCTCCGCGCTCATTCCCCTTTTGGTCATATATAATCAAACCGGCTGCCTGTCCCATGCGTGGCAAGGATTTTCCATTAATAATAGGATCAGGCACGGATCCCGCGAGCACGGCTCTTGTGACGCCCTTGTCGTCGACGACGCGGATGGTATGAGCGATTATTTCCTTCGGCGGGGCTTTCGTTGCGGCGATCAGAACGGGAATACACAGGGCGCATACAACGACCGCCAGAATTTTAACTGTTCTGCGAAGCTGACAAAGCTCGGTCTCTATAGCTTGTGACATTGCCTTTTCCCTCTGGGGTGCTGTTGAGGTTACAGGACAATATGTCCGCCGGCGTATGGCAAGTGACAAATCATTTAAGTCATGATAATCTGCCTTATCGTGTTTCAGCATGATCGTAAGCGTCTAACGTCAGGCAACGCACCTTAACCTCGGGATCGTCTTGATCCGGGTTACTCTGGTCCGCCGGGCTAGAGAGGTGTTCTCGTAGCCAAAGACGGTCCCGTCTCATCAAGTGAGATAATGATGAAGCTTACAAAACTACCCTCAAAATATGCCACTTATATCATGCCTCTGCTGTTGTCAGTAATGATGACTTTTGTCGTGTCGGCCATATCCACGTTTAAGAACATTGGCTTTGCACACAATTTCGCGTCTTGCTGGATGGCAGCGTGGAGCATGTCATGGGTCATCGCTTTCCCGACCCTGCTGTTGGCCTTGCCTCTGGTCAGGCGCCTTGTCGCCGTGATTGTCGTCACATCGCGACCTTAAGGGCCAACGAAAGGGGCGCCACACCTGTCTGGGTGAGGCGCCCTATGCCTTAGGGATTTGACTTCACGTGGGGCCGCCAAACAACGCTTAAGACCATACTGAACGCGATCAGTACCAGACATAGATTCACGATCACCGCGACCGGATCGCCTGGCACAAGACCAAACAACCATACATGTACGCCGACCAGGGCCAGCAGGACGACGGCGCCCACACAGCGCAAGATCACGGAGATCAGTTTTGGGCGTATGACGATTGGTAACAACATGGCAGCAATGGTCACGCCCCCCCACACCCAGACAAGAAGATGGTCGGCGCTATCCGGCGGTGTCAGCAGCACAGTGGCAGCGGTGACCCCATAGGCGATAGGTTGGCTCCAAATGAAAGCAGCCCATAGACGCTCCCAAGTCTCCGAAGGCTTGCCCTTGTCACGGCGGCGCGCCATCCAGATGGCCACGCCAGATGAGGTGATGGCGGCCAGCCCCATGCCGAGAATGGCGTAGATGAACTTGACCACCGGACCACCGAACCAGCCGAAGTGGATCGGCGCCACACCCGAAAGGATTTTCTGGCCGAATTCGCCCTTTTCATAACCGAGCGCACCCAGATAGGTGCTGTCGGCAGCAAACACATAGGTTTCGCCCCGCGATATCTTGCCGGGCGTCGACGCGTTGAGGCTGAAGCGCCCCCCCTGCTCGAACGGATGCTCAACCATAATATAGCGGACCTCCGCCCTTGGCGCGTCGGCTTTCACATAGGCGAACATCCGGGTCAGGTCGGGTGGAGGAGCCGCGGCCGGATTATCGACCGGTGTTGGCCCCAGGAACAGGGCGTAGGCCTGTTTGACATCGCCCTTAAACACGGCCAGCGCCAGGACGCCGACGATCAGGGTCGTGAGGCCAAGAAAAGCACCGGTCAGGGAGACGACGAGGTAGAAAGGCAGGCCCCACAGGCCCAGACGATTGTGCAGATCGGCCTCCTGCAGGCGCTTGGCGCCCCCCAGGCGCAGCGAAAAGGCGTCCTTGAAGGCACGCGGATGCGACAGGACGCCGGAAATGATCGAACTGAGCAGAGCCACCCCGGTCAGGCCGATCAGATAGCCGCCCCACGGACGCGGAAGATGGAGCTCGAAATGCAATCGCCCCTGAAAGTCCGACCAGCGGTCATGGCTGCGTTGCACCAAACGCCCCCCGGCATCAGCCAGCCAGGTTTCCTCGTGTTCGGACGGTTCATGAGTCGACGCCCGAACGGTCAGGCGTGGCAGAGCCCTGGTCGGCAGGCCGATATAGGCGTCATGCGCCCATGGCATCTGCTTCATGCCTTCCTGGAAGGCGGTATTGGCCGCCTCGGGCGTGACGGTTTCGCTCAAGGGCGCAACCGGCTGTTCCCACCGGGCGAATTCCTGCGTGAAAACGGCGACCGAACCCGTGAAGCAGACAAGCCAGATCAGAGCGGCAAAGGCAAGGCCGAGCGCCGAATGGCCGGCCAGCATGGCGCGCACGAAGCCGGGCGCGATACGTGGCCAGATAGGTTGCCCACTCATGCGATGGTCCCCTTGAGAAAGGCCGCGCCCAAGGACACGACCGCGACACCCACCAAAACGCAGGTGGCGCGAATGATTTTGTTATCGGACAGCGTCCAGGCCATGCCACCGGCCCACAGGAAGGGCACCAGCAGACCGCCGATGACCATGCGCGTTTGCGGTGGGCCGGGCGAGCAGATGGCGATGGCCAGGCCTACGCCAAGGGCAGCGATGCCCGCCAACGGCCCCGCCAGAACGCCGCGCAACCAGCCACGCCACACCACCCGCTTACGATCAGATGGTTCCAGAGCTGCTTCGCGCGGCACGCGTGTCTTTATATTGCGGCGCTCGACATTGCTAAGCACGACCAGGGTGCCTGTCATACAGATCAGAGACACCACAATGGCGACGCCGAGGACAAGCCCCCAGAAAGATTGGCCAATGATAACGGCGCCAAGCCACAGCATCCAGCCACCGGCGATCAGCCACGGGCGCAAGCCGTCCGGTTTGATCCATGCCCGGCGAAGCGCCAAAGCGCCCGCAAGTGCGAGCGCTTCAACAACGAATCCATGAAGGATATCCGTCAACATCACCAGTGTGTCTCCAGACTGATGCCGATTTTACGCGGCGCGCCAGGCAAGGCCAGGTTATACTCGCTGCGCCAGTAGGATACGTACCGCTCGTCGAGCAGGTTGCTGGCATAGAGATAGAGGCCCCAGTGCTCGGTTTCATAACCGACCTTGGCATTGACCAGGGTCTTGGCGTCAACGCTGTAGGCCTGCTGTTCGGTCACATCGGTGCCGCTATAAGCCCCCGACGTGTGGTTGGCGTTCAGATTGGCGAAGACCCCGTTTGTCCAGCGATAGGTGCCGCCGAGAGCTATCGTGTAGTGCGGGGCATAGGCGAATTCCGCATCGGTATAGTCGGCGAACAAGGTGCCGCTCGTAACAACGAACTCATCAAATTTTGTACGTGAATAACCAAGCGAGCCATACCACTGGAAGGCGGAAGACACGCGCTGCGACGCCTCAACCTCAAACCCGTAGAGATGCGACTTGCCGGCATTTTCCGTCTGGTAGTCATAGGCGTTGAGGCCGAGATTAACTAGCACCTGCTGATCGGTCCAGTCGATGTAGTAGGCGTTAGCATTGACGATCAGGCTGCCATCAAACCAGGCGCTGCGCAGCGAGGCCTCGTAGTTCCAGGTATATTCCGGATCGTAGGCCACGACCGACGAGCGCGCCGTATTGACCGATGAACCGCCGGCGCGATAGCCGCGCTGCACCGTGAAGCTGCCGGAGATATCCGGCGTGAAGGCGTACTTCACACCCGCCTTGGGCAGAAAGGCGCGGAAGGTGCGTGTGGAGGCCGGCGTGGTCTGGCCAGCGGCGGTCACCTGCGAATCGATGGCGCCATTGAGCGCCGTGATAAGCGCCGCATAGGCCCCATAGGCAGCAGGATCGGGATAGGAACCCTTGAGCTTGGCCGTCGCGCTGGTGCCCGTGGTGTAATCTTCATAATCGTAGCGCAGACCGCCGATCAGGGAGAGCTTTTCCGTCAACTGGTAGGTGCCGTCGGCAAAAATGGCCGCGTTCTCAGTCGTCTCGGGCGTGTCCGCCGAAAAATCCACAGGAATAACGGGAAAGGCTGCCGCATAGAGATCGACAACCGCATTGGCGGTCGTGGCGGGTAATCCGTAAGCGATCAGAGCACTGGCCAGAGTCGTTTTGGGCAGGTCGACATTGGTCAGGCTGGCGGTGACGGTGGAACTGTCGCGCTTGACGTGATAGATGCCGACGAGGCCTTGCAGGCGGTTACCCTTATAGTTGAAGTGCAATTCTTGTGAAAATGTCTTGTCGTCGTAGCGGTTTACGCCGTAGGCGACGTCAGCCGCGGTATAATCACCGTCATAGGAGCCATAGGTCTTAACATGGTTCCAGGACGCGACGGCGCTCATCGTCCAGCGATCAGACAGGTTATAGTCGCCCTTGAGCGTAACGATATCGGTGCGATTTCTGCCGTCATTGGGCGCATCTGAATAATCGGTGCGGTTATCGTACCAGTTCGGCACATCGGTGCGGGAATAGGTATAGAGATAGCCGCCATCGCGTTCGATATGGCTTAAGGTCAGCCCAATCTTCGCATCCGCTGTTGGCGTCCACAGCAGCTTGGCACGAGCATTCAGGGCGTCCGCTTCGTCAACATATTCCTTTCGGGTTGGGTTATAGACCAGACCCTCTGTATGGCTGTCTTCAAGCGCGATCCGGAAGGCCAGTTTGTCGGTGACCAGCGGACCGCCGCCGGCGACCGCAACCGACCGGTCACCAGAATCTGCCCCCATGACGCGGGCCTTGACATTCCAATCATTGGAGGGGTCCACAGAGTTGATAATCACCGCACCTGCGAGCGCGTTCAGGCCTTGCAGGGTCGATTGCGGACCGCGATACACCTCGACCTGACGCACGTCCCACATATCGAGGGGGGTCGAGGCGACCGCACCATCCGGCAGGGCCGCGCCGTCGAAATAGATGGTGGACAGCGATCCGGCGCCACCGCCGGTGATGCTGTCATTGCGGATGCCGCGGATACTGAAACCGGTGCCGCCATAGGTCTCGGTGACATTGGCGGTGCGGGCGAAGACATCGTAGATATCCTGCAGGTTTTCGTCCTGAATCTTACGCGCGCTTGTTACGGCCACGGAGTCCGTTGTCTTTTGCAGCGAGCGGCTGACTTTTTGGCCGGTCACGACCACCTCGACTGCGGCATCACCTGGAACCTGCACCGGCGCGTCCGGCGCGGCAAAAGCGGCAGATGCGCAGACACAGGCAAGCGCAGCCCAAACGCCCGTAAGGGCGCTGGTTGATAAAAGTTTGGACAACATCATAAACCCCAGAAACACTTAATGCGAATTACTCGCAATTACCGCTGCTGATGTTGCAAGTCAATCGCAAATTGACTCTTATAAGGTAAAATTTTATCCCTCTCGGCTGAAGATTTAGCGAGAATTGATCGGACATAGCTATCCGCCAGATAAGCGGGGTAAGATAACGATTTATCAGTTATGAGGCAATCGCTGCCACGCTAAGATGGCGCAGGCGACGCTATTTCAGCAGCCCGCTCGCCATTGTGTGCAACGCACGAAATGTGGCAACTGAACACCGCATTAAAATCGGAACAAAATGGGTACGTAGTGAAGGCAAGATAAAGGCTCAACTCCCGTTTCGCGTAAGTCTTTGTCTGCACATCGCTTTTAAGGATTTACCGAAAAAACAGGAGTTATTTCGCTGTGATTTATTGTTTTTATTAATTTAATTGACTTTTTGCGCGACACACAAAAAATGTCTCACGAAAGAGCCTCTTGGCAGGTCCCAGGCCTATGGTTGGCCGGACCTGCAAGAGCCCGCACGGCATGATGTTTAGACCCTCAATGCAATTTCGACGGCTCGTGCTTGTTGCGCTCGCTGGCCTCATTTGGCGGTGCCTGTCCCTCGTAGGCCTATCAGCGAAACCGGCTTGGCATGGTATTATCCGGTCTGGAGGGCTTCCATATGCCAGACACCAACGACAAGATTTCATACCGCATAGACGAGGCTGTAAAGGCGTCAGGTCTGGGCCGGTCATTCCTTTACGAAAGGATCGCCGAAGGGGCTTTGCGGTCGGTGAAGGTGGGCGGGCGGCGTCTGAGTATGCGCCGTGACCTGTTGGAGTTTATCGACGGCGGGCATTCAGTGAGACCGCCCGCGCCACCCGCGCCCGCGATTGTGCCGACGACGAAGCCCGACGCCAACAGGCTTCCACAATGGACGCAGCTCGAATTGCCATTGAAGAAGCGTAGGTAGGCCTCACTCGTAATAGAGCGACCGCAAAAGCGGTAGCCCACGCCCGGCAGCGGTGCTAGACTCAGATTTCCACCTTACAGGAATCTCGATGCTGGCCGATCAGCTCTCTCACCTACCGGACACAAAACGCCGCGAGCTTGGCCTAGCTTTAACACACTGGCTTAGCCAATCGATTCGACACCGAAACTCGTAAAAGTTCCAAGTTTTGCCTGAGCAATTTTGAATCACTACAAAAGCTAAGTGAAATGCCGTACTTTTTTCCATTTACAAGAAAGAAGTAGTTTCCATTTGAAAAAATACCCATTTCGTCAATATCGGATATCTGAAACACACCCTTCTTATCGTAGTTTATCTTAACTATGCCCTGTTTGACCTCGACAGCTGGAATTCTCAAAGCACTTTGTAAAGCTCTTCGCGCAATTAGTATTATTCCAACGACCGCAATCATCCCCAGAATAATCCTCAGAGGCGTGGCCCATGGCTCAAAGAGCCACCTATAATAGGTATGATCACGGACAGTACTGTTTAAAAGGTTTTCCAGACAAAGGCCTATCAAAATAAGAGCCGCCGAAGTTTTTGCCAACGAGATCTCGCCAACAAACTCTATCTCATCAAAAATCTGATCTACTGACAATTCCCAATTCCTCGCAGATTTTCATACTATCCAGCTTCGCGACGCACAGCGGCTCCGTAAGTACTAACAACCGCGACGCCACCGCCTCGGTAAAATGCTGCCACCCTATCTTCCGCTAAGCCGTGCGCCAAGTCAGAAAATTGCTCGATAAAAACAATGTCGAACCAGCGTCCGCATCAATCCATATACCGTTTTAAAAACTGTCGAAAAAGGCTCAGGAGAAATTCGCCTTCGCGGCCATTCCGGACATCTGCGGAGCCAAAAGTCGGATCGCCCGTAAGCGGTCATCGAGCCTTCTGTTTACTCTGACAGGCCAGATCAATCAACGGGGCAACGTCGCTCCATGCAGCGTATCAACGGGGCAATGGTCGTCCCGTCCTGACTAAAACGACCGTAAGGTGTAAGGTGGCGCTCTCGCAAAACCAAACTCATTCAAACCACCAATGACTGTATTGTCCGTTATTTAAGTGCGCTTACTTTAGCCCAGCCCCTATTTAAGCGAAACGGATATTGCTTAAATAACGTTGCGGTCACATAATGGGTCATGGCAGAATCAACACCCAACCTTCGGCTTGGACGTTACATCGAAACCCCCGTTGCGGGCGAAATCGTGCGTGCCTTTGTGCCGCCACCGCTGCCGCCGACGCCAGCGATCGACGTACTCGCCCTGTTGGAAAAACTCAGCCTTGCAGAACGTGCGCTCGGACGGCTGGACGGCATCACCATGTTGCTGCCACGTCAGGAACTGTTCCTGTATATGTATGTGAGGAAAGAAGCGGTCCTTTCATCCCAGATCGAGGGTACGCAATCGACTTTATCAGACCTTCTGCGCTTCGAGACCGAAGCGCAGGCAGGCGAACCGATCGATGATATCCGCGAAGTCTCAAACTATGTCGATGCCATGATGTATGGATTGGAACGGTTGGAAGAATTACCACTTTCTTTGCGACTGATCCGCGAGATGCACCAACGGTTGCTAGAGAGCGGGCGGGGCGGCACAAAAAGTCCCGGTGAATTCCGGCGGTCGCAAAACTGGATCGGCGGGACGCGCCCCGGCAATGCGCTATTCGTGCCACCGCCACCGATCGAAATGGAGGGTTGCCTCGACGCGCTTGAACGCTTCATGCACGAGGAAGGGTCGCGTCTGCCCGCCCTCATCAAGGCCGGGCTGCTACATGTTCAGTTCGAAACCATACACCCATTCCTAGATGGAAACGGAAGGATTGGCCGCCTCCTGGTGACGTTGTATCTCTGCGTCAACGGCGTGCTGCGCAAGCCGCTGCTCTATTTGAGCCTATACCTGAAATCGCATCGCGCCGACTATTATCGCCTACTTCAGCAGGTACGCGAACACGGGGCCTGGGAAGCGTGGCTCGACTTCTTTCTCTCCGGCGTCGCGGATACTGCCAATCAGGCCTTCGAGGCCGCTACGCGCATCGTCGATCTCTTCAAGGAAGACCATGAACGGATTACTGCGGAAAGCGACCGTGCCGGTTCAGCACTGCGAATCCACGATCTTTTTCAGCAGAACCCGTACTTGACGGCCAACCAACTCGTCCAACAAACCGGGCTTTCGGCTCCTACGGTCAATGCGGCTCTCGTCGATCTGGAGCGATTTGGCATCGTCGAGGAAATTACCGGGCGCAAACGTGGCCGCGTGTTCAGTTACCAGCGTTACCTCGCCATCCTGAGCGAGGGAACCGACCCGCTCCCCAATTCTACCTAAAAAGCGACTATTCGCCTATGCGCCCAAGGACTAAACCGCTGGCGCGGTAGTTTTGCACGTCAATAGTAGAGAACAGTAGCGCGATGGGCATGTCCTGTCTTGAGATAGAGGGCTTCGAACCACCTCACTCAAGACAGGAGCTCCCCCATGAGCGACGAGACAGTTAGTCCGCTACGCCGGCGCATGATTGAAGAGATGACGATCCGTCAGTTTTCTCCAAAGGTCCAGAAAGATTATTTGCGGCATGTGAAGAACTTTGCCGTTTTTTTGGGTCGTTCCCCGGACAAGGCGGATTTTGAGGATATCCGCCGATACCAACTTCACCTGTCCACCTCTGGTCTTGGCGTTCCGAGCCGTAATATTGCCATGACCGCCCTACTTTCTTCTTCCGGGCGACGCTGAACCGGCCTGAGGTCACGGATCGGGTTGTCTTCGCCCGGGAAGCACGGCGTTTGCCGGTCGTTCTTAGCCAGGAGGAGGTCGCCAGGTTTCTGGCTGCCGCGCCCAACCTGAAGGCCAGGACGATGTTGACCACGGCCTATGCGACCGGGCTGCGGGTCCATGAGGTGTCCGTTCTAAAAGTCGGCGACATTGATAGCGAACGGATGGCCGTTCGAGTTGAACAGGGCAAGGGTCGTAAAGACCGTTATGTCATGTTGTCGCCGCAACTCCTTGAGTTGCTGCGTACATATTGGTCTCAGTATCGCCCGCGCTATTGGCTGTTCCCAAGCCCCTGGAATGAAGGCATAGCGCCATTGACGCCCCGCCAGATCAATCGCCTCTGCCACGTAGCCGCGGAACAGGCCGGGATAGTTAAGCGTGTGTCCCCACATACCTTACGTCACAGTTTCGCCACCCACCTTCTCGAGAACAAGACCGACATTCGCGTCATCCAGGTTCTGCTCGGCCATAAGAAACTTGACACCACGGCGCTTTACACCCGGGTTGCCCTCAAAGCGATTGGCGAGATCACCAGCCCCCTTGATTTTCTGCCCGTTGCGGAAGTAAGGCCGCCAGCCTGACCGGTAGATTCCGTGTCACGCCCAACACTGGAGGTCGCGGATATCTTCCGCCGCTTTGGCTCGGCTTGGCGATCCGCCAACGCCGGACGGATCAGTCTTGGACAATTGAAGGTCATGTCCGCCATCGAGTTCTTGCCGAACGGCAGCCCTTGGGGGCCATGTCGAGGCGTGTATGGATTGCGCGCACCTGCTTATTTTCTACAACTCCTGCCGCAACCGGCACTGCCCAAAGTGTCAGGCAATGGCCGCCAAGCAATGGTTGGCAGATCGTGAAGCCGAACTTTTGCCGGTTCCCTATTATCACGTCGTCTTCACCCTCCCGGCAGCTATCGCCGACATCGCCTATCAGAACAAAGCCGTCGTTTACGACATCCTGTTCAAGGCCGCATCGCAAACGCTCATCACCATCGCTGGAGATCCCAAGCATCTGGGCGCAAAGATCGGTGTGACAGGCGTGCTTCACACCTGGGGATCGGCCTTGACCCACCATCCCCATGTCCACATCATCGTGCCTGGAGGGGGCATATCACGCGATGGCCTGAGCTGGATTGCCTGCCGCCCCGGCTTCTTCCTGCCCGTCCGGGTTCTCTCACGCCTGTTTCGCCGATTGTTTTTGGAAAAGCTCAAGGCCGCACACAACGAAGGGCGACTTCAGGTCTTCAATGAACTCGCCAGATTGGCAGATCCAGACACCTTCAATGACTATCTCGCACCACTTCGAAGAACCGAGTGGGTCGTCTATTCGAAGAGACCCTTTGGCGGACCAGAAGCTGTCTTGGCTTACTTGTCGCGGTATACCCATCGCGTTGCCATCGGCAACTCACGACTGATCGCCATCAACGATGCCGGGATAACCTTTAAATGGAAAGACTACCGGGCCAGCGGCAAAGACCAGGCCAAGGTCATGACGCTATCCCCTAACGAATTTATCCGTCGCTTCCTTATCCATGTGCTTCCCAGTGGATTCCATCGCATCCGCCATTACGGCTTGTTCGCCAATGGTGGCCGGACTGAGAATATCGCGCGGGCGCGCAAATTGCTCAATGTGCCGGAACCACAATGTCCAACTGAACCAGAGCCCGCGAATGATAACGAGCTCCCATCACGCCCCAATCCTTGCCGCTGTTGCGGGGGGCGTATGGTCATGATCGAAACCTTCGCGCGCGGGTGTTTGCCCCGGCATCAGCCCGTACCTAAAATCCGGATCGACACATCATGACTGACGCTATCGCGCAACAGAACAACGCATGTTGGGCAATGTGCCGCTGTCTTAAAAGACAGCGATCGGCACCGTCGTTGCCAAATTGGCGTTCCGGTCAATGCCTGGGCCAGTCAGCCGATAGCAGTTGGCAGAGAACCTATCAAAAGCCACACTCTGTGATCGTCTTCGCAACCAACGGGATGCATAAAAAGGCTCAAATGGGCATCACCCCAAGTGCCAAACTTACCAAATCCCCATAGGCTGGCATAATCAAAGCTCGACATTCCCGCGGCTTCCTCCCTGGAGGCTTATCCGACGCCTGCCTTCAGGATTGGATCAACGTCGGCGCTCGGCAGGCATCCGATAACCCTATACCAATCCGGACAACTGCCGAGTTCGAACGACAGAGCGCCCGCAAGCGGTCATTGAGGACTTCTTCTTATACGGCCGGGGAGATCAAGAATGGGCAATGTCGGCGGGTTACCGGCCTTGGCGGTATTCGCCCTTGAAAGACATGCTTAGCGGGCGAATTGTTCAATCTGCCCATCCAGAAATGCCTCTTTAGCCGGCCCTGCTGAAAAATCGAGCACATCATTCTCCAGGTGCCCCATTTTCGTTACGACGACATGCGATCCGTCAACGGTTAGCGTCGAAAAGGGCGGCGGAGACAACATATACTGGCCGAGGTATCTGCCATGCTGGAATACAACGATCCTTTGGCCGCCATGCATGACGTTTCCCCCTTGAGGGAGGAATCTAAATCGATAGTCATATATTGAAAATCCGTTCCCAGATGTTCGGCCGACCAAGGCAAAGGTCGCATCTCGTGCTGAACATATTACTGGACCACTGAAATGACCCTCGATTAAAGCTTTTTGCTTGCCCGCCAAACACGGCACCTGCGCTGCGAGAGGAAGCGCAGCAATGAGCGAAAGTCCAATTGTCAGAATCGCGAACAGGACTTTCATTCGAGCTTCTCCTATAATTGGCGCTAAGACAGTGGCTTAAAAGTGGACAACAACTTTCAGCCACAGGGCGCAACTTAAGGCCCCGAGGATATCGCCCTTAAGCTAGGCTTCACGGCCGAGATGCAAGGCCGGATTGCGCCTATTGCGGAATTGCAACTGAACATATAGCGCTTCAACTTTCGATTCCCAAAAGCGGAAGCAATCGAGGCTAACGACCACTGACCTTGTGCGCTGCGTCTATTATCAATGTATAAACCTCTCGCACCTTGGAAATTCCATCGAACGTCATGGGCCGACTATAACGACGATTTCCCCATGCCGGCCATCCAGCTCCCATGAAGAAGCTCGATTCTCCAAATATGATCGAGCCGCGACCGTTGCTGCCTTCTTTCAGTTCGAGCTGCGGCAAGGTACCGAAAGCCAAGGATCGGACTGAAGTACGAGCAACAATGATGATTCTACGGTCTGTCACTGCGTAAACTGTGTTTGCGCGTGCTGCCGCGTCAAAAAAGAAACGGCCGAATATCACGTACAAGCCAACTAGGCAGAACGGTATTCCCCAGAGGGCCATAAAACTAAAAAAAGTGCCGGTAATATAGGGTGGTGAGACTGAGACTCGAACGCCGGAGCTATAGAGGACACTAGCCTCCCAGAAGAAGGCGAAGCCGCCCCACATTAAGCTAAAAGGCACGAGAAGAAAATCGCTCTGATGAAAGCGAAGGCCCTGGATAGGTGTCCCCGACCATAAGAGTTTTTCGTCCGCGTTGAGCTCGCGCCGCCAACGTTCTTCTGTACTCGACATGATGCCCCCCCAAATAGCAACTCACATGAATTCCTACGCTTAGAACGAGCGGGCTGCAAGAGTACGGAACGAGACGCTAGATCGATTTCCCGAATCGCGCGCGACATGGGCGGAATTACACACGGCACCTGTGCGCCCATTCCAGACCCGCTGCATTTGTTTGTGTGGTCGGCCCGCAACTGGACATGAGCGATGCCTGTCAGCTAATATCAAGACGACAGATCGGGCTGACTGCGCTTCCCCCCGGAAAAAGGCGCAACATTATGGTTTTAAACCATACTCAGTAAACTGCTCGTCAATTTTGGCGACTTTCTTGCGCGCAGCAGCGATATCCGAGTTGCCTCCAGCCTTGTCCCCCATTCGAAGCTTGACAAGACCACGCCCATAAAGGGACGGAGCCATGTCCGGCTGAAGCGCGAGCACCGAATTGTAATCTGTCAAGGCCTCATCGAGTTGGCCAAGACGCATCTTCACAAAGGCACGGCTATCTAAATAAGCTGGCGCCTGCGGTGCCATTTTGACTGCCATATCACAGTCGACCAACGCCTTGTCCAGCTCCGTATTATGAGTTGCTCGGCTCCAGCAGCTCGCGTTGAAAGCCCATGGCTGCTGTGGGTTAATGCGCTTTACCGCTTCCAGATCTGCCAGGGCGAGTTCGGGTTTTCCGAGCTTGAAATACACCCCGCTGCGAATGCTATATGGCTGGCTATCCTTCGGATTGAGCTTTACCGCCGCATCGAGGTCCGTCAATGCCTGGTCATAGGCTTTGTCTTCGTTGATTAGGATGGCCGCACGCACGAGCAATGGGAGCGTTGATTTAGGGTCTGCTTTTATGCCGGCATCAATGTCTTCAAGCCTCTTTTTCCGATCGGCCTTCGGACGATCTTGCGCTCGCATTGAGAAAGCCCAGGCACTGGGCTTGAGGGCAATGATGGCGTCATATTCATCTACCGCCCCCTTCTTGGACTCAGCACATTGGTCAGCATCAAGCGCAGTGCAGTTTTCGAGAAGGGAAGCCATTTTTTCATGAAGATCGAAATCTTCGGGATTTTTCAACAGTCCCTGGCGAATAATATCTCTGGCAACGTCTACACGTTTATCAGCAACCTCGATATCAGCTTCCAACACCAATATTTCTGCCTGCTCACCATAAAGATCCTTAGCGGACTTTGCGTCCTGGCGCGCCAGATCGAATTTTTTTTGGGCCACATGCGCTCGAGCCCTGAAGATTAACGCCATGACATCGTTGGGGTAAAGGTCCAATGCTGCGGTAAAGGCGGCGATGGCCTCATCATACCTAGCCTGTGAAAGACGTGCAGCCCCCAGCCCATTGAGCGTTATCCACTGCGTCGGGTCCAGCTTAAGGGCTAGCTCATAGTCCGCCGCAGCAGCGGCGAAGTTCCCTCTCATCCCCAAGATAGTGGCGCGCCCCTGTAAAGCCGCCACATTGTGATCATCCAGGCGCAGCACTTTGTTGTAGGCCACCAAAGCCTCGTCGATTTTGTTCTGAGATGCGAAATTCTTGCCTTGTGCCAAAAGGTCGTCCACTGAATCCGCCGGCGACGCATTAGCAGTTGTTTCCGGATTTGGTTTTGTCGCGGTATCCTTGTGGTATCGCCTTGGCGCTACCAGGATAACCTCTTTAGCCCACAGGTCCGTCAGTGCTTTGTCCACTTCCATCGCGTCAGCATAGCTTATTTCAGAGACAAGCGCCCGCTTAGACGATTCCAGAAAAAGGGTTCCGTCCTTCATGGCGATCGTTCGCCTGAACTCACTGCCGCCGTCCGTCCGGTCGACATCGCCGCCTTCTGTCGTGAACCCATCGCCACGCTTAGGCAATACAATCTCTTCGCGCGTCCTCTGAAAGTATGGGAAGTTTATAACGATCGGAATATCACGCTTTTGTCCTGCTTCGCGTTTCGCGCTATATGACCAGCCGATATTCATGATGTCGGTCTGGTAGCGCCAGGTTTTGCCATCTTCGCTTTCTTTCCACTCCATCTTGGCAGCGCCATCCATGGTGAGGCGCTCCTCGCCCGTGGCCTGATCAAAGACTGCGGACACCTTACGCGGCTCAATCCAGTCGTATTGACCGTTCCAGTATGCTCTCAGCCCCTTGTCGCGGTCGCCTGCAGGAATAGACATCAATGCCATATTGAACTGGACCGCCGTGTCCCCCCTGAAAACCGCTTCGGCATGGGCCAGGGCCGTTACATCTAGGCCTGCAGAGGCATCCAGCCGCAGAAAGGTATCAGAGGTAGGTTGTGCAAGCGGCTTTGTTGGCAGGGCCTCTAAGGTAGCGCCCGCATCACTGATCGGCAGCGCCCAACGCAAGGCCGGTACAGGCAAGCTGTCAAGTTTGGTATCGCCCAGACGAGTGCCATCCATCCAGTAAATATTGCCCTCGATCTCGGCTCGCACGACGACATGGTCGAAAAGCTCAAAACTAGGTAATCTTTGGTCAAGCCCATCACCTCCGTCCGTGCTTACAAGGGCAGGCTCGGCTTTGATATCCAATACTTTTAAGAGGGCGATGAGCAAAGCTGTCTTGCCTTTGCAGTCACCAAACCGCCTTTGCCAGGTGCTGTCGGCATCGGCTGGCGTATATCCCCCCAAATTCACGCCTAGAAAAACATAACGGACTTGATTTTCGACAAGTTGCAAGGCCATCGCGGCCCGCACCTTCGGATCGTTTGAGGCCGCTCGGATGGTGGCTGCCTCCTTCATAAGGGGAGAGTTAGGCGTCAGAACCGTCGCCTTGTCGTAGCGCGGAGCAAGCAGTTTCGACAGGTCCTGCCAAGTGGCGAATTGTGAGAATTCAATCAAACCAAATTGATTGAACCTTGCGGGCGCATCTCCCTGCAATTCCTTCGCCACCACATGAGATCGGTCCATCGTGAAGGTCCGGGTGTCTGCACTCTGAATTACTTTTCCATGCAGGTCGTCGCTCTGACGCCAACGCACCGATTGGCCTAGCCAGGTCGCGCGTATCGACTGCTGGACAACCGGGTTGGCAGACAGTCCCTGCAAGACAGCCTCATTGTTTCCGCCCATGGCCGGATCAAGCCGCCTGATGGAAGATGCAAACACCATGGTGTCACCGACACGAAGGCCTTCCGGCTGTAGCACCCCCGTCAAATTGCCGTCGAGCATCGCCCGGTCGAGGTTCTGTTCCCGCCGTAGCGTCGTAAAAGTCTGGCCGCTGGCCAGCACGTCGATAACCTGGTCGCCTCGAATGATTTGTAGTTTGTGAACCGCTGCTTCGTCGGTCTCAGGGTTCCAGACAACAAACGCCTGCGCAGCCTGAAGGCCGGCAGGCGTCTGTATATGAAGAGCGACTTCCGTAAAATATGTATTGGTGCCGTCATCAGAAAAATTCACCTGCATGTTTTGCAAGAGAATTTGTCCGGGAGCCCCACTGTACGCTGGATCCGGTTTGGGCAATTCCACAATTTTCACCCAGCCGGCGGGGGCTTCATACAGAATTTTATCCCCTGCAGAGGCGATACCTGCCACCGTCAACATGCACAAAGTCACAAACCCAATACGTGACGCAAACAGCATACGCGTTTGTAATCGGCCCATTCCCCCCCCCCAAACTCCAGCCACAGCTAGCCATTTTAGACTATATCGTTTGACTAGTTGAAAGCAAGGCACAGGATGATCGGCTAACAGATCCAACTCTGGAAGATCGCTGGAAGGTCCGCTTTTCCGGTGTCGATCAAATTGCGCCAGGTCCGGATAGGGCCAACTCAGGCCGACTTCACCGTCCACCCTTGTTCACATTTTTCCGTGTGTGTCTTTTTGATTCAAATGGTAGCTATGCGGTAGCCGAAGGTGGATTTCGGACACATAAAAGCCGCCTTGTGAGGCGGCTATCTATTTGATATTGTTGTTATAAATATTGGTTGCGGGGGCCAGATTTGAACTGACGACCTTCAGGTTATGAGCCTGACGAGCTACCGGGCTGCTCCACCCCGCGTCACCAACATCACTTTCAGGTTTTCCTCGGGCTTAGCCCTTGGGTACTTTGAAGCGGATCCATATGTAAGAAACACAAACGACCGCCAAGCGAATGGCCTGACGGTCGAGTGTGTATTTGTAATGAAGGGCTGTGCTTTTCAGCACTATAAACCTCTGTAATCTGTAGACCTGGCGACGACCTACTCTCCCGTGACTTAAGACAAAGTACCATCGGCCCAGGAAGGCTTAACGACCGAGTTCGGAATGGGATCGGGTGGGGACCTTCCGGCATAGCCACCAGGTCAACAGATTACAGGGGTTTTGAGAAGACATTGCGTGCGCTTTTAGCGCTAAACGTGCTTGCCCGGCTGATTAAGGCGGCAAGCAGGTATGACATTAATTTCAGTGTATGTTGATGTTGTTCCATAAATTTGATTGAGGAACGATCAAGCCTATCGGATTATTAGTACTGGTTAGCTTCACTCCTCACGGAGCTTCCACACCCAGCCTATCAACGTGGTGGTCTACCACGATCCTCAGCGAGACCTTGTTTTGAGGCTAGTTTCCCGCTTAGATGCTTTCAGCGGTTATCTATTCCATACTTAGCTACCCTGCTGCGCGGCTGGCGCCACGACAGGTCCACCAGAGGTATGTCCATCCCGGTCCTCTCGTACTAGGGACAGATCCTCTCAAGTCTCGTACACCCACGGCAGATAGGGACCAAACTGTCTCACGACGTTCTGAACCCAGCTCACGTACCACTTTAAATGGCGAACAGCCATACCCTTGGGACCTGCTCCAGCCCCAGGATGTGATGAGCCGACATCGAGGTGCCAAACTTTGCCGTCGATATGGACTCTTGGGCAAAATCAGCCTGTTATCCCTAGAGTACCTTTTATCCGTTGAGCGATGGCCCTTCCACGCAGGACCACCGGATCACTATGGCCGACTTTCGTCTCTGCTCGACTTGTCAGTCTCGCAGTCAGGCGGGCTTATGCCATTGCACTCGTCGAACGATTTCCGACCGTTCTGAGCCCACCATCGCGCGCCTCCGTTACACTTTGGGAGGCGACCGCCCCAGTCAAACTACCCACCACGCCATGTCCCGGATCCGGATAACGGATCTCGGTTAGACGTCAACAGCAATAAGGGTGGTATTTCAAGGATGGCTCCACGAGAACTGGCGCCCTCGCTTCATAGCCTCCCACCTATCCTACACATGTTGCTGCTAACGCCAAGGCGAAGCTATAGTAAAGGTTCATAGGGTCTTTCCGTCTGACCGCGGGAACCCCGCATCTTCACGGGGAATTCAATTTCGCTGAGCCTATGCTGGAGACAGTGGGGAAGTCGTTACGCCATTCGTGCAGGTCGGAACTTACCCGACAAGGAATTTCGCTACCTTAGGACCGTTATAGTTACGGCCGCCGTTTACCGGGGCTTCAATTCGCAGCTTGCACCACTCCTTTTAACCTTCCGGCACCGGGCAGGCGTCAGACCCTATACGTCGCTTTACAGCTTCGCAGAGCCCTGTGTTTTTGATAAACAGTCGCTACCCCCTAGCCTGTGCCACTTACATCTGGTTGCCCAAATACAAGTCACGCTTATCCCGAAGTTACGCGTGTAATTTGCCGAGTTCCTTCAGCATAGTTCTCTCAAGCGCCTTGGTATACTCTACCTGACCACCTGTGTCGGTTTCGGGTACAGTCTCTGTATGAGTTATTTCCAGGGACAAGTTCCCTGCAAGGAGCAATCCAATAAGCCCTCACAAGTTACCTCATCCGTCACTTCATACTGGCCCAGGAATATTTACCTGGTTCCCATCGACTACGCCTTTCGGCCTCGCCTTAGGGGCTGGCTAACCCTACGCAGATTAGCTTTACGTAGGAACCCTTGGTCTTTCGGCGAGAGTGTCTCTCACACTCTTTATCGCTACTCATGTCAGCATTCTCACTTCTGATACCTCCAGCCAACCTCACGATTGACCTTCACAGGCTTACAGAACGCTCCGCTACCGCTCCCGAAGGAGCCCTGATCTTCGGCACATGGCTTTAGCCCCGTTACATTTTCCGCGCAGGATCGCTTGATCAGTGAGCTGTTACGCTATCTTTAAAGGATGGCTGCTTCTAAGCCAACCTCCTGATTGTCAAAGCAATCCCACATCGTTTCCCACTTAGCCATAATTTGGGGGCCTTAGATGCAGGTTAGGGTTGTTTCCCTTTTCACCATGGACGTTAGCACCCACAGTGTGTCTGCCGAACAGTTCTCTTGGGTATTCGGAGTTTGGTTAGAATTGGTACCGCTCGCGCAGCCCGCATCCATCCAGTGCTCTACCCCCCAAGGAATACATTCGACGCTCTACCTAAATAGATTTCGCGGAGAACCAGCTATGTCTAGGTTTGATTGGCCTTTCACCCCTATCCACAAGTCATCACAGAATTTTTCAACATTCACGTGTTCGGACCTCCAGTTGGTGTTACCCAACCTTCATCCTGCTCATGGATAGATCACCTAGTTTCGGGTCGTCATGCGACGAACTTAACGCTCTATTCAAACTCGCTTTCGCTACGCCTACACCTAACGGCTTAAGCTTGCTCGGCACATGAAGTCGCTGACCCATTATACAAAAGGTACGCCGTCACCCCGCTGGGGGGCTCCGACTGCTTGTAGGCTTCCGATTTCAGGATCTGTTTCACTCCCCTTGTCGGGGTGCTTTTCACCTTTCCCTCACGGTACTTGTTCACTATCGGTC
>NZ_OZ075110.1:300000-422500 GCF_964186625.1 Asticcacaulis sp. MM231 | reverse complement strand
CTTTCGCGCAAAGGATCGCGTGAAGCGGCCAGCTTTTCATAATCCGAAACGACTGCGCTCATCAGCCGATCGGCGGGCGCCTGACAGGTGGCGGTGACGGGCGCGGCCAGCGCGGCGTGAGCGGTGCCGCTCATGAGGAGACACATGGCCAGGGTCAGGGCATATCTAGTCATCGGCATTCGCTTTCTTGTCGGGGTAAGGGCCCTTGCCGCCCTCAGCTATGAAACGGTCGATACGGGCTTCCAGCACCGGCAGAGGGACAGATCCCAGCTCCAGCACGGTGTCGTGGAAGGCGCGAATATCGAATCTGTCGCCCAAAGCGGCCTCGGCCTTGTGGCGGACCTTCCAGATGGTCATCTCGCCGATATAATAGGACAGCGCCTGACCAGGCGTATTGATGTAACGATCGATTTCGGTCGTGATCTCGTGTTCGGAGAGGGCGGTGTTGTCGCGCAGGTAAGCGATCGACTGGTCGCGCGTCCACCCTTGCGCGTGCATGCCGGTGTCGACTACAAGCCGGCAGGCGCGCCACATCTGATAGGTCAGCATGCCAAACCGCTCATAGGGCGTGTGATACATCCCCATCTCGACACCGAGACGCTCAGAATACAGCGCCCAGCCCTCGCCATAGGCGGAGATATAGGTCGACTGGCGGAAGGCCGGCAGGTCTTCGTTTTCCAGGGCCAATGGCATCTGCATGGCGTGCCCCGGCGCGCCTTCGTGCAACACAAGGGCCGGCAGGGTGTAGAGCGGACGCGACGGAAGGTTATAGGTGTTGAGGATCAGCACCCCCGGTCCGCCATTGCCACCGGTGTTGAAGGGCGCGATGGCGTCGGGCGTCGGGATGACGGCGAAGCGCATACGCGGCAGACGGCCGAAATAGTCCTTCGCCTTGCCGTCGAATTCCTTCGATATCCAGGCGCCGCGATCAAGGAACGCCTGCGGGGTGGTAACGTAGAATTGCGGGTCGGTACGCAGGAAGGTGTTGAAGGCCTGAAGGTCGTCCCCAGAAGCTGAAGTGAACCTGACCTCGGTCATGATCGCCTGCATTTCGGCCTTGATACCGGCAACCTCGGCCAGACCGATCTGGTGGATCTGGTCGGGCGTCATGTCAAGCGTCACATATTCGCGGATCAGCGAGTGGTAATAGGCCTTGCCGTCCGGCAGATCGTACGCCGCAATGGTCGTGCGCGCGTGGGGGATATAGTCGTCGCGCACAAAGGCCAGCAGTCTCTTGTGCGCCGGGATGACGCTTTTCGTAATGGCCTCGATGCCGAGTTTTTTCAGTTCCGCCTGTTTATCGGCCGGGATACTGGCCGGCATGGTGAGAAATGGCGTGTAGAAGACGGTTTGTTCCGGCGTCTTGTTCTCAAAAGCGATGGCGATCGATGAATCACGTCCCTGCAGAGAGACCTTCGACGGCGTGAAACCGCGCTTCAGACCGGCGCGCAGAGCGTCGCTGCTCTGGTCGAAGTAGCGCGGCACATCGTTAAGATAGGCGATGTAGTTGCGATAATCCTGCTCGGTGCGCAGGGTCTTGCGCGCGGCATAGGACAGTCCGCTCCAGAAGCCGAAGTTCATCTCATAGCCACGTAACCGCTGACGCGCCGCCAGGGTTTCGATCTGGTTGCGATAGACGGTGTAATTGACCTGCGCCTCCGCCGACAACGCCTTGACGTCAATGGTATCGAGTTGCGACAACACCTTGGTCCAGTAGGCCAGCTTCGCCACCTGTGCCGCCTCGGACACATCGGGGAAGCGCGCGCGCACCTTGTCTTCGCCATCGTCTTCATCATCGTCGGTCAGGGCTTTGCGCCAGGCCCACTCCGTTTTGTAGATGGATTTGAAGGCGGCATCGGCCGATACGGGCGCGGTCGTTTCGGCCTGCGCCGGCAGGGCGGATGCCGCGGCGACAGCCGTGATGGCAAGCACACAGGCCAGAGCGATCGATTTGGGCAAGGCGGTCATGATTTTGCGTCTCCTCCAAGGCACAACGCAAACAGTATACCGTATATTTTATTTGTAAACGCCTAGGGAAGCGCTTTCAGAAAGCGGCACACCACGCGCATCGAATTTTCGGCGGCGAGGCTCATAAAGACGTTCATTTCATTGGCTTCGTGTTCCGCGCCCGCCAGGTCGGACAGGCTGCGAAAGGCGATAAACGGTATGTCGTTGGCGTAGGCGATGTGGGCGGCGGCGGCGCTTTCCATGTCGGCGACGCGCGCCTCAAAGGCTTCGAACACGTAGTCGCGGTAATCGGCATTGTCGATAAAGGCGCTGGAGGAGACACCGGCGCCACCGACCACAAAGGCTGGCACATGATCAAGGCTGCGCCCGTCCGGGGTTTGCGCTGACAACACGATATCTTCCAGACCTTGCGCCACCTCAAGCATGAACGGATCGACTTCGAACCAGACGCGCGGTTTGGCAGGGTGTGCACCCGTGCCTACGATAACCGTATTGGGCAGCATCATGCCAAAGGCCGGCATATCCGGCGCCCAGGTCAGCCAGTCCGGCTTTGCAAACCCCTCCGCCACCTGACGACCCATGATGATTTCCAGTGACTGGGCCCAGCGCGCCGGCGCCACCACATCGCCGACACGGAGCAAGGGATCAAGCCCGCCAGCGATACCGGTAAAGATCAGGTGTGTGACGGTAAAACGGTCGAGCAAGCCTTGCGTCGTCATGGCGGCATTGACCATGCTCATACCGCTCATGCTCAGCACAACCTCACGGCCCTCCAGCACGCCGGTGACACAGCTCAGCCCCTTGAAACGGTGATGTTCCTGCCGTTCGACGCGGTGGATGAGTTGGTTCCACTCCGGCTCGAAGGCGGTCATAAGGGCGATGCGCGGTATCGTATCCATGATGCTCGATTAAGCCCCTGTGGCGGACTTGCCAAGACGGAGGGGTCGTTGAAATGCCGCTGCGCAAAAATTTTGTCCGGATTTGAGCAAATTTCCACATTTGCCCAAGGGTTTTCGCAAGTTCGCGCACATTAAGACAGGCAATCCCGCCGGCTCTGACATAGGCTGATTCGACCGCTTCCCCGGAAACCTGCCGATGACGACCGATTTTTCAACCTTCACCAACGTCGAAAAACAAGCCCTGACCAAGGGCACGGGCGGTTATCTGACCCTCGACCTCGGCGCCCTTAGCGCCAATTATCTGCTGCTGCAAAAACAGGCCGGCGAGGCGCGGGTCAGCGCGGTGGTCAAGGCCGACGCCTATGGCATCGGTGCGGATAAGGTCGCGCCGGTGCTCTATCAGGCCGGCTGTCGTGATTTTTTCGTCGCCCACGCCTGCGAGGCCTTCAGCTTGCGCCCGCGCCTGCCCGCCGATGCCAGCCTTTATGTCCTTAACGGCCTGATGCCCGGCACCGAGGCCGCGTGCGCGGACCAGAACATTATCCCCGTGCTGAATTCCGCCGATCAGATCGCCCGTTGGCTCGAACTGGCGGCGTCGCGTGGAGAGCGTCTCCCCGCCGTCCTGCAATTCGACACCGGCATGTCGCGGCTGGGCCTGTCACCCGAAGAACGCGAAGGCCTCGATTGTGAAGCGATCAAGGCGCATCTCGACGTCCGCTTTCTGATGAGCCACTTAGCCTGCGCCGACGAACCGTCTCATTCGGCCAACCAGGGCCAGCTTGCCGTGATGCGTGAGATCAGCGCCCAGTTCCCAAACGCCGCCGTCAGTTTTGCCAATTCCGGCGGCCTCTTCCTTTCGCCAGAGTTCCGCTACCAACTCGCCCGTCCCGGTGTCGCCCTCTATGGCGGCGCGCCCCATGACACGCGTCTTAACCCGATGCAGCCGGTTGTCGGCCTGCATGTGGCGGTGATCCAGACGCGCACCGTGTCTGCCGGTACCCACATCGGCTATGGTGGCACCTATGTCGCGGCTACAGAGATGCGGCTGGCCACCATTGCCGCCGGATATGCCGATGGCCTGCCGCGTTCTTTAAGCCCGCGCGGCGCGGCCTGGTTTGGTGATGTGCGTTTGCCCATCGTCGGCCGTGTCTCGATGGACAGCATCATTCTTGATATCAGCGCGCTTGCGGACGGCAGGCTTGTCGCGGGGCGCTTCGTCGAACTGATCGGGCCGCACCAGTCGCTCGACGCCATCGCCGCCGATGCCGGCACCATCTCCTATGAAATCCTGACCTCGCTTGGTCGTAGATTCCATCGTGAATATCTTTAAATTATCGGGGTTCGCATGAAGATCGTCATTTTGGGCGCCGGCGTTATCGGTGTCACGTCAGCCTGGTATCTGGCAAAAGCTGGTCATGAGGTCACGGTCATCGACCGCCAGGCGGGCGCGGCGCTGGAGACCAGTTTCGCCAATGCCGGCGAAGTTTCGCCAGGCTATTCTTCGCCGTGGGCAGCGCCCGGCATTCCGCAAAAAGCGCTCAAGTGGCTGTTCATGGAAAATGCCCCCCTGATCGTGCGGCCAACCGTCGATCCCGACACCGTCCGCTGGATGATGGCGATGCTGCGCAATTGCACCAAGGCACGCTATGCGCTCAACAAGGGCCGCATGGTGCGTCTGGCTGAATATTCGCGCGACTGCCTGATAAACTTACGCGAAGAGACCGGCATTCAGTACGACCAACGCATGCAGGGCACACTCGAAGTGTTCCGCAAGCAACAGCAGATGGACACTATCGGCAAGGATGTCGAGGTCTTGCGCGCCGGCGGCGTACCGTTCGAGATTCTGGACGCGGCTGGCTGCGCCAGGGCCGAACCGGGCATCGACGCCAGTAAGATCGTCGGCGGCCTGCGATTGCCTAATGATGAGACCGGCGACTGCTACAAGTTCACGACCGGCCTGGCCGAACGTGCGGCCGCCTTAGGTGTCACCTTCCTCTACAATGTCGATATCCGCGCCCTGCGCCATGAGGGCACGCGCGTCGTCGCCGTTGAGACCTCAAACGGCGATATCGAGGCCGATCTGTTCGTCGGTGCGCTTGGCAGCTATACGCCTAAACTGGTGAGACCGCTTGGGCTCGATCTGCCGGTCTATCCGGTCAAGGGCTATTCCCTGACCGTGCCGATCATCAATGCGGCCAAGGCACCAGTCTCGACGGTTATGGATGAAACCTATAAGGTGGCGATCACCCGTCTGGGTGACCGTATCCGTATCGGTGGCATGGCGGAGATCGCCCGCTTCAGTACGGATCTGCCGCCTGCCCGTCAGGCCACCCTCACCCAATCGGTTGAGGGTCTGTTTGGCGGCGCCGGCGATCAGTCCCAGGCCAAGTTCTGGTCGGGTCTGCGCCCAATGACCCCTGACGGTACGCCCGTTATTGGAGCGACGCGCTACAAGAACTTCTATCTCAACACCGGCCATGGCACGCTGGGATGGACGATGTCTTGTGGATCGGCGCGTGTTCTGGCCGACCTGATCAGCGGTGTTACGCCTGAGATCGAAACCGGTGACCTGAGCCTAAGCCGCTACGCTTGAGCCTTTACATGGTCTGAAGCAGGTACCTGAGCTCAGGCTGTTGCCTGAGTGACTGATCAATGACTTCTTTCCATTTAGCACCGTCTGTAGTGCGGTCTGACAGGCGGCCTTCAGGGCATAGGGTGGTCTTCAGCCAGCCTACAAAACACATTCATGCGCGCGCAGTACAATTATCCTACGAAGTCAATTATCGTAGTGTACGGCTTATCACAGCTGGTTCCCTGGTCTTTCTGTCACGCGGAGACATCTTGCTGGTTCTGGTGTGAGGTGTCTTCACAGGGTTTCTTCCCATTAGAGTGTAGTGTGGCTAAAAAGGCTGTGACCTGGCTTATAACCGACCTTCTTTAATGTTCGCGCCTTGGCGACCCTCTTCTAGGTCGGCCAAGGCGAGCGGGCGCTGAAATTTCCTCATATCTCCATAGCGTTAGAAGACTCTGTTATAGAGTCAAGTTAAGTAAGTTAAGAGCGGAAAGACCCCTCGCAAAACCTTATAGAGCAAGGCTTTGCGAAACAGTGCGGTCTTTGATCCCCCGTGCATCCGTCTTTAATCCCCCGTCTGATAGTCATTGATCCCCCGTGGTCCGGGTCACCCATCCCCCGTGGCCTGTGGGCGAATCGGTGGTTGATATCCACAGGATAAAGGGGTTCCAGGGGCGGCTTTTGCAGCCAAGACCGCGTTCCAACCGGTCACTGATCCCCCGATGGGCCGAATTTGAGCCGGCAAAATGGCTTTCTCCCCCCTTTTCGCACGGCTAAGGCCATCTGGTCACCGTTCCCCCGACTCAAACGGAGCGAATCGGTCACTGATCCCCCGTCAATCCGGTCACTAATCCCCCGATAGCCATCAGGCGAATCGGTCACCGTTCCCCCGATCAAAACCCACCTTATCCGCGTCAAGTCTTAATGCTTAAACGCTGTCGACTTCAAGACGGCGGCGGTCCTCCGCGTTCTGACGTTCCATACGCTTGAAATCTTCCCTCACGCTGGCGCGCATTTCGATATCGCGACGGATGAAATGCACGGCCGGTGAGCCATCGGCCACCTTGGTGAAGGTCATCACATATTCGGGCAGGGCATTCTTGGCGACAACGCGTTTGAGCAGGTAGGTGAACTGCTTGAGAGGGCTGTCAGAGCCTGTTTTTTCATGCAAAAGCGAGACGCGGCAGGTCCAGCCCTGCTCCTGTTCGCCGGCGTGCTTGCGGGCCGCGCGGTAGAGTGCGCGTTCCATGCCGCCGGTCAGGAGGAAATAGTCCTGGTGCATGGTGAGCAGCGCCTTGTCGGTGACGATACCCTGATAGACCCAGTCAGACAACGTGATCGAAATGCCGCGGGGCGCCTCGGTTTCGGGGTCCACCTCAAGCTGGAAGGCGTCAATCCAGCCGAACTGCGCCTTGTCCTTGCGCTTGGGTGCGCGCAGGGAGGTCTGGATGGTGGTCGATTCCAGACGCTGCAGGGCGGCGTGCAGCTCCTGGTAGGACTTGCCGCCGGTATCGCGTTTGATGGCCCTCAGAAGGTCGTAGGAGGTCGTCCGCAGGGTGCGTGGCAGGTCATTGATCCCCTGCTCCTTCATGCGGTTGAGCTGCGACGCCGCCCAGATCATGACATCAGCGTCCCAGATGGTGGCGATGCCGAATTCGGCATTGCCGGAGACCTTGACCCAGGTGTCGCCATCGGGGCTGGTATATTCGATCGGTTTCAGTCGCTTGCGCTTGGCGAGCGAGAAGAATGGCCGCTCCATGATCTCGCGCTGATCCTTCAGCGACAGGTCACTGATCAGCGGGATAAACAGGTCGAACTGGCTTTCTGCATGGCGCCTGGACATTATTTACGACCAGGCGTTTCGCCGCGTTCCAGCGCGCCTTCGAGAGCGATGACCGCCTGCTCGAAAACCTCACCCAAAACAAGGCCTTGTGCGTCCGCCAGAGCGTAGAAACGGCGCAGCGCATCGTCGGTCACCTTGAGATTTAGCTGGCGGTTACGCCCTGTGCGGTAGCGGCGCTGCAATTGCGGCTCGGCAAGCGGTTCCGGTGCGGGCGCGGCTAAGGGTTCACGGCTGGAGAATCCGCGCGCTTCAGCGACGGTACGCAGGGCGTCCTTGTCCGGCCGTTCCGTGGTGACGCCGCGCGGGGTGAAGGACGACAGGTCGAGATCGAGGTCATCGTCGAAGATTGAGGCGCGCTGGGCGTGTGTGTCGGTGCTCATCTTATGCCACCTTCGAGGATGTCATGGGCGCGGAGGTGGCGGCCAGGTGTGCGCCCTCCCCTTCCGCGTTTTGTGCCGCTTTCAGGATGTCGACCACCTCGCTGGCGAAATCGCGCGCATTGAGGATCGCCTTGTCGATATTGTTGACTTGGGCGCGATCGAGGGTTTCCAGGGTACCGCCGAACGAGAACATGGCCTTGAAGGCCTCGCGTTCGTGCATTTGGGTGTGGAACAGGTTGACACCATGGTCGCGCAACTGCTCGTGGATGCTGGTGAGGGTGCGCGGCTTGATGACCGGATTGGTGCGGGTCAGCAGCACGAAATGCGGGATAGGCCGGCGGCTTTGACGCTCGGTATTCTTGATAAGACTTCAAGGCCTTGGCAGCTTGCTTGGCGTCCAGCTGTGAGCCTTGCGTCGGCACGACCACGAGATCGGAGGCGCCGATGGCGTAGGCCACGGTGAGCGAGGCGGTGCCTTCACAATCGACCACGACGAAAGGCGCGGTGGCATGGGCCTCTTCGATCTTGTCGAGGATATTTTCCTGGTTGGCGTCGGACACGATGGAGATGTTGTCCGGGCAGCCCTTGAGCTGCGACCAGGCGGCGATGGGGCGGTTTGGGTCGGCGTCAATGATAATGACCCGCGCCTTACGCGCCAGTTGGGTGGCCAGCAGGGTGGCGGCGGTTGTCTTGCCGACCCCGCCCTTCGGCGAGATGAATGAGATTACAGGCATAGTGAAGTCCTCGTCTTGAAACGCTGTCGAAGGGGCTGTCCGGATTCAGGTCTGTAGCTATCGGCTAGCTATCAGCTTTAAAGTGATTCCCTATTGGAAGGCTAGCGGTTAGCTAAGGGGTAGCTGCAGGAGAGCTAACGGATAGTTAACAGGTAGCGGAAAGCTAACCGAAGGCTAGACCGTAGCTCTCACATATCTGCCGGATAGCTGTCCCATAGCTACCAGGCCGCTTTGCGGGGGGCTCTCTGGTAGCTCCCGGATAGCTATTTGGTAGGTTGGCGAATGGATGGGAACGGCGTGTTTCCCTATCTATGCCGTTAAAACCCAAAACACCTCAGGCAAAAATCCGCATCCACAGGCTGATCCACTTGGCGGGTTGTGTTTGATCTCCTGTGTTCCCGTCACGACCCTTCCACCCAATAGCCACATTCTGGACGGCAGGACAGGACAGGACAGGGAAGGGAAGGGAAGGGACGACAAAAATCTTTAAAAACCAACGGTTAGCCATCTGGTAGCTAACAGCTACCCATTCCTCTTTCCCACCGGGATGCTGTATCAAAATACCTCAAGCGATCTTGGCGTCTGTCGATGCCATACCCGGTTCGTCCTTAAGGGCGCCAAGGCCGACTATGAAGTTCTTACCGCTGGCCAGATTGGCGACACCCTGTATATCTGCACGCCACGCAGCGATTTTACGGCCAGTAACGAAGATCATGCCATTCTGGGAGAAGGTAGCGCTATCCGGGTCTGTGAAACGCAGCGGCTATGTTCAGTATACCAGACAGTCAAGAATAGCCGCCTTCAATCCCCACGCTCCACCAAATTTAATCGCCCGTACACACGAGACATTACTCTACCTCTGTTCGCCAAAACCTACCCCAGCTTTTCAGAGCGCTACAGACGAACCCCAAAAAAGCGGGACAGCGTGATCACTATCGGCCAGACCTGGCACCTGGCAACCAACTTGTTACTTGCGCTGGTTGCGGGTAACGACGCCACCTTACCCCAATTACCCGGTTTGAAGCTAAGCGTCACCCAATTCAGGCACCTGAGGCTGGCTCTTTACACGGGATATCTAAGCCTGCCTTCCGGAAAGTCGACCGGCGTCACTGTGCAGGCGCATCTCAAACCGCGCTTGACCTTGATTGAAGACCGCCGGCCGCTAGAAAGCGAATATAACATGGAAGAAAATTCGAAAGATCTGCGACCCCACTTAAATGAAATTGTATCGCTGTGTCAAAACAGGGCCGTCGACCAGGTCGTGGCAGCGCTCCTTCCGAGATTCGAATCTTTCATAAGACCCAAACCTGTGAAGCTCTTCGACTCCCTTGAAACACTCTACAGCAGTCAACACAGTGGCTGACCTCCGCCCCGCCTTACATCATGAAAGCCTTAGAACCTGATTATATTCCCGTCCGAGAGGCGTTGCCCTAGTGCATAAAAAAGCGCGCGCCGGATACCGGACACGCGCCTGGCGCTACATTTACCGAAACGTCTGAAGGCCACTGGGAAAAGGCCATCAGGCAGCCGCCTTAGAACCTGTAGCTTACGCCCAGCTTGTAAGAGGCGCCGTAGCGGTAATAACCCTGCGGGAGCAACGGGTTGCCGTTGATGCTGTAGGTATTGGCTTCATCGAGAAGGTTCTGGCCTTCAAGGGTGATATCGAGGTTGTCGTTGATCTTGTAAGAGGCGTGGGCCGTAACCCACGTGATCGGATCGGCCTCCTCGTTATAACCGGCGCCCAGCACATTGATCGCCGTGACAAAACCATCGGTATGGTCACCGGTGAGGCTCAGCGACACCTTGCCGTGGTCATAGAAAACACCCAGAGAGTAGACCGAAGGGGCTATGCCTTCGAGCGGCCGCTCTTCATCGCCGACCCAGCTTCTGGACCAGTTGCGGGTATATTGGGCACGCACGCCGAAGCCGTTGTCGAGGAAGTGTTGCAGGCCGATTTCGATTCCTTTAACCTTGGCGTAATCGCCATTGATCGGACGGCTGATATTGAAGAGGTGGCCCGGTACGCCGATGTCCTGACCGGGTTCCCAGCTCGTGGTGATCTGATCTTCGATGTGCTTGCTGAAGGCGGCAAAGTTGAGGATCGAGTTCTTGCTGAAGTACCATTCCAAGGACGCGTCGAACTGATCGGCCGAATAGGGTTTCAGAGCGGCGTTGCCACCATATATCTGGGTAAACTCGCCCCAGGATACGCTTTCGGTGGTATTGGTCGGGGCCAGCATCTCGACCGACGGGCGCGCCATCGTCTTGGCAGCGCCAAGACGCAGCCGCAACTCATCGGTGATACGGTAGTTCAGGTTGGCCGAGGGCAGGACGTAGGTGTAGTCGTTGTCCTGCTGCACCGAGGTCGGATCGGCATAGACGGCGGTATAGTTGAAGGCACCGTTCTCAATGATCTCGAGGATCTTCGCGTCCCAGGCCTGAGCGGTCGTCTTAGTCTGTACGACGCGCACGCCGACATTGCCGCTCCAGCGCTCGCCTTCGAGATTGGCCTGGACATAGCTTGACCAGGTTTTTTCTCCGACGCGATAGCTTTGCAGCGGATTCCAAACCGGCGCGGCGGCTGCATAGTCGTAAGGCTCGCCATCCGGACGCAGGTTGCCATCATAACCGGCCAGGGCCTTTTGATAGCTGGCGATATCGAAGGCCAGGAAGGTACGCGGAAAATTGCCGCTGACCTCACTCATGAAGTTTGGCAGGCTGAAACTGTGCGAAATCACATTGGCGTTGAGATCGCCGACATTGATGGCATTGTTGCCGGAATAGTAGTCCGCGCCGCCGGTCAGGGAGTTGTTGATGAGGTCGCGTGATTTCTTGCGGTCAGTGTAGTTGAGGCCAAATTCCAGGCTGTCAAACCATGATTTGCCGACTTTCCATGTGCCGGCAAAGGCCGCGCCGTTGATTTCGTCGTCGATATTATCGCCGGCCAGCGAGAAGTAGTGGGTGTTGAAATCGGAATCGGTGAATTGGCCGTTTGCCAGACCGCTGGTGAGGTCGCGGCCGTCATCGAAGTTGACCGTAACGCTCGGGACATAGGCACCGGTCAGTTCGATATGGGCCGTATTGGGCTGATTCATGCGCAGCACGACATAACTGTCCTGCCCACCGGAATGACGTGAGGAGGTCGAGCGATAGAGGTCGCCGGTCAGGGTCAGGCTATCCGAGACGCTCCACGCCGCATTGACGCCGTAAAGGCTGGTATCGACGACGCGGTAGGAGGTTTGATTGAGCAGTTCCGGATTGAGGCGCATTTCCGGATCGGTATTGTCCATGTCAAAGCTGGTGACGATGCCGTTTTCAATCACCATATTCGACCAGCGCCCCGGCGCGTATAGCGGGTAGAAGGACTGCTGATAGCCAACCTGCGGCGAGTCGAGCTTGGTCGTCAGGCCGTCGACCACCAGACGGAAATTATCGTTCGGCCGCCATTCCAGCTTAGCTGTGTAGGCGCTGCGCTTCTTCTGTTCGAGGATCGAGCCGACGCGGAACTGTCCTGGTGCAATCAGGCCATATTCGTCTTCGTCGAGCACGCCGTTATTGTTGGGATCGATGCTGCCGCCCCAGGCATTGCCCCACAGCCAGCTTTCGTCCGTTGGATCGGCATTGCGCGTCCAGCCGCCGTCATTGCCGGCTATATCCGTGCGGTCGTCGCGTTCTTCGAGGACGACACCTAGCAACACGCCAAACTTGTCGTCGGCAAAGGTGGTGCTGTAGACGCCCGACAGCTTTTTGCCGTCGAGTTCCGACATCTGGTTGCGGTCGCCTTCGATGCGGACGATGCCGTGCGGGCCGCGCTTGTCGAAGGGGCTGGCCGAGCGCAGATTGATCAGGCCGCCGATGGCGCCTTCGGTGTTGGCGGCTTCGGCGCCCTTGATGACGTCGGCGCCGCTGATCACGTCAGAGGGCAGCACGTCGTAGGCGAAGTCACGGCCGGCGCCGTCGGTGGCCAGGATGCGCCCGTTGAAGGTCGAAAGCGTGTATTCTGGCCCAAGACCGCGGACGCTGACCTTCTGGCCTTCGCCACCGGCCGTGCGCGAAATAGATACGCCGGTGATGTGGCTGAGCGAGTCGGCGACGTTGTCGTCCGGGAACATGCCAAGTTCAAGGGCGCTGATCGAGTCCTGAACCGTGGTCGCGTCCCGCTTCAGCTTGACGGCGCGGGCGACGCTGCCGCGCACCCCCACAACGACCACCTCCTGTATCGGCTCGTCGCTTGCCGGTTCAGGGGCGGGGGCTGTCTCCTGGGCCTGGGTGAGGGAGGCTGCGAAACTGAGGGCCATGACGGCCGCACTGGATATGAGCCATTTTTGATATCGGGACGTGGTCAGCATAGGTGTGTCTCCTTATGTCGCGAACGGGGCGGGCCAGCGCCTTCCCTTATGTTGCGATTTATGTACGGTTTCGCTTTTCTGTCTACATTATCTTTCGTTTTATATGTCATTCGAAACAAAAACGAAGCAAAATTGACACATTTTTCGTATCTGATCCTATTCCGGCCGCGTTGGGAATGGCGGCGAGGTTGAAATTCCTCCACAATTGAGTGATAAGCGAAACTTCAGGCGTGCCGGGGTGCGCCTTACGAAGGTTATGACTATGGCGGAAGATTCCGTAAGACTGACGCGCGACACCTCCGAGCGTCGGCGTGACATCACATCCATGCTCAAATCACGCGGCAGCGTTCAGGTGGTGGCGCTGTCCGAGCAGTTCGGCGTGTCGATGCAGACGATCCGCAAGGACCTGCACTATCTTGAGGAACACGGAATCGCCACGCGCGCTTATGGTGGCGCGATTTCCTCAGAAGTGGTGACGGTCAATGCCGAGCCGCCGATCGAGACCAAGCGCGTTATCCACACCGAGGAAAAGGAGCGGATCGGGCAACTGGCGGCCAGCATGGTGGAGCCGGGTGATTCGATCATGCTCGATTCCGGCACCACGGCGCTGCAGATCGCCCGTTTCCTGCCGGATGATGAGGAGATCACCGTTGTCACCAATGATTTCGGTGTCTTGTCGGCCCTGGCGCAGAAACGAAAGATAAAGATCATCATGCTGGGCGGCGAGTTGCGCCGCAAGAACATGGCCTTCTATGGCGCGCAGACGGTGGCGGCGCTCGATGAGCTGCTGCTCGACAAGCTGTTTCTGGGTGTCGATGGTTTCGACGTCGAGCGGGGCATCACCACGCACCATGAGCCGGAAGCGCAATTGAACCGCAAGATGGTCGAGACGGCGCGTCAGGTGATCGCTGTCACCGACGCGTCGAAGTTCGGCAAGATATGCCTTCACCGCATTATCGATATCAGTGAGATCGATGTTCTGATCACTGACGCTGATGCGCCCGATTTCATCCGGGATGCCGCCGAGACGCTGGGCTTCAAACTCCATCTGGCGTGATGGCCGCGGTCGCAGACCTTGCGCCGTCGAATCACCCTTGAGCTTGCCCAGGATGTCAGAAATGAAGCATCAGGTAACATTTTACGCGTCCTGATATTTTCTCACGTTCAAATTGGTCCTGTGAGCGTCAATTTTTGCGCCTTGACGCGGTAGCATGAGGCCGTTTTCTTAAATCTGCTTTCACCGTGTTGATTCACCCTGATCGGGCAGGGCCTGGGGGTCATGCTTAAACGTGGCGGTCGGGCCTGGCTGTCGCAATCATGGGAGAGCGTTTATGAACTTCAACAACATAAAGATGCAGATGAAGTTGCTGATACTTGTGGGGATCACAAGTGCAATCACGGCCTTTATCGCCTATTTTGGCGTCAGCAATTTCAATCATCTGGCGGAAACGCTTGCAGAGGTGGACCGCGTGGGTTCGGCTGCGACTGTGGGTGCTCGCATGACGCAGGATGTTATCAGATCCAATCGCACCGAATACCAGATCGCTGCTGACCCGACAGACACAACCATCCAGGCGGCCCGTGAGGTAAGTGAAGAAGCGAACAAAAACTTCCCTGAGCGCCTCGAACAGTCAAGTAAGGTCGCGAACGATAATGAAAAGGCCATGCTTGAAGAGATAAAGCATGCCTATAGCGAATATCTCGATGGTATGAAGGGCGTTTATGCCATGGCCGAGGACGTTAAGACTAAGGCCCATCTTGATGGAGAACAGCAACGGCTTTCTCAGGCCGTGGTGGACAATCGCACACGAGCGAAGAAGCTGGCCGATTTGGTCAGGAAATATGAAGCCACTCTGGACGCCCGCGGCACGGAGACAGCCAAGAAGGCGGTCGCTGAGAGCAAGCGTTTAAGCATCATCATGATTATCGTGGCGGTGTGCGGTGTCTTCTCCGGCTTGCTGGTGGGCTGGCTTATGGCCACCTTCGGCATTGCCAGGCCTCTGGCGCATTCTGTCGAACAGCTTCGCGGCCTGGCGGATGGCCGGCTGGATACGGTTGTGACCGGTGCGGAACGCCATGACGAATGCGGCGATATCGCCAAGGGTCTGGCCATCTTTAAGGACAATGCGCTCAAGGCGCGCGAGCTGGAAGCTGCGGCGGTCGAGCTCAAGGAAAAGGCTGAGGCGGAGCGGCGTCAGGGTATGCTCGATCTGGCTGACGATTTCGAAAAATCCGTTGGCGGTATCGTGACCATGGTATCGGGCGCTGCTACGGAGCTTCAGGCGGCGGCACAGCAATTGAGCGCCACGGCGCATGAGGCATCGGCTCAGTCTTTGGCTGTCTCGACGGCGGCGGAAGAGGCGGGGGCCAATGTCGCCTCAGTGGCGGCGTCAACGGAAGAACTGGGCGCATCGGTGTCCGAGATCGGGCGTCAGGTGGAAAGCTCGGCGCAAATCTCGGCGACGGCCATGACGGAAGCGGTCGAGGCCGGCCGCATCGTCGAAGAACTGAACGAGGCGGCGGCCAGTATTGGTGGCTTTGTCGACATGATCTCCGGGCTTGCCAGTCAGACCAATCTCCTGGCCCTGAACGCGACCATTGAGTTGGCGCGCGCGGGCGAGGCCGGCAAGGGGTTTGCTGTGGTCGCCTCCGAAGTCAAGGCGCTGGCCGGCCAGACCGCCAAGGCGACGACGGAGATATCTGAGAAAATAGCGCAGATCCAGGAAGCCACGAGCCGCGCGTTCAAGGCGATGCAAAACATCGGCGGTACCATTACGCATATCAACAGCGCCTCGACCGCGATCGCTTCGGCTGTTGAACAGCAAAATGCGGCGACGCAGGAGATCGTTCACGCCGTCAACCAGGCTTCCATGGGAACGACCGAGGTGACCGCCAATATTGGTGGCGTGTCGGATGCCGCTGAACAAACCGGAAGTGCGGCGGCGCAGGTCCTTAGCTCGTCAAGTGAGCTGGCGGAACAGGCTGAGCGACTCCATCACGAGATGGACAAGTTCCTGGCAAATGTGAGGGCCGCCTGATGGAAACGGTCATGACATCCGCGCAGGTCTGCGTTCATCCTTCTGCCTTGACCGAAGCGGGCGCCCGGCGGCTCGCCAAACGGATCTCCCACCAGCACCTGCTGGATGAGCGGTCGACGTTGACAGCATTGACGCAAGTGAAATTTGACACCCTGCGTCAGGAATGCCTGCACCTCGGACGCCTGATGGAGGCGGAGCAGCCCGAGACCGTCGGTCTGATGCTGAAGGGGCTGGATATATTCGTTGAGAGCTTTCTGAAACTTGCTGTCAGTGTAGATGCGGCAGGTGGAAGAAGCGGAGAGGCGGACGGGCTGGGCACCCCGTCTTAGCAGTAGCGTAACAGTAAGCGTAGTGTGACAGTTGGTAAGCGTACCTCTCCCCGGCCGGTGATGATTTAACGAATTGTCACCGGCCCGCCCTCATGTTGGGGTGGCGCGTGGGTCAGGCGTGCTGTGCATTACCAGGCGCGTGCGGCACATTTTGGTGTGAGAAGGCCAGGAGGCCATCGGGATCTATATAAAAGCGGATCCCGAATTTTGGAAAGATACGCACAACCTGCTCAACGGTTTTATGCTTGAAGACCCCGGCAAGCGGTTCGTTCGTCGAAAACATGCGATGAATCGTGGTACGGGACAGGCCGGTCATGCGTGCCAGTTCGTCGTGGGTGCAGGCCGCCAGGCTGCACAGCGCTCTCAAGGTCGCACCGGTGACAAGCGTAATGACGCATCCCAGGTCCAGCTTGGTCAAGGGCGGCGAGGCTTTTTCTTCGACAATCAGTCCCCACCATTCCGGACCCTTAAGGTCATTGTTGAACAGCATGCCTTTTTTGCAGTAGGTGCGTGGAACCCCATCGGCGCCAAATATGCGCAGGCTGATGCAAAAATCCTCTCCTGTCGACATGGCCTGGGCTATGGTCGACAGAGCCCTGTCCCGGTCATCCGGGTGCAGCGAGTCCGGCAGCAGAGGGTCGAAATTAGGCGCCACCCCTTCGAGATGGCCCGCCGTCACGTGTTCAAAGAGCCGACCGCTGGAATCGGCGCGCCAGATGCATTCTATGTCAAAAAAGCTCATGACGGTCCGGATGCACTGGACACTGCAGGCCTGGTAACGCCGCAGCGTTTCTGTCGCGCTGGCATCCTGCACCAGACAGACAATCTTTTGAACTGCTCCATCGTCACTCATAAGAGTTTGAGGTGTCAAAGAAACGTAGCGCGAGCGTGCGAGCGAAGCCGCCACGCGGTATATCCTAGGGGGAGGTTCCTGCCCGCGACGCATGGCTGTAACGTCGGAAATAAACAGGGCCCGGTCAGAGGCATGGATCGCGCCGGCGACCCCTTCCAGGGTGACGGGATCAGAGTGGCTCAAGGCCAAAAGGGGTTTGAGCCCGTTTGACAAGACAACGGGCTCATCAGGGCAGGCAATGGAAAATTCAATCCTGCCCTGTCCGCCCAGGTTCTCCATCAGAGAAATCACGTGGAGTGAGCTCAGCTTACGACTGTAGGGCATCAAAGCCACCATCGGACAGGCAAGCGGGAGATTTCGGGGTGGCCGGACCCAAGTTTCTTATGGGCGAGCATATCAGTTTTCACGCGTCACTCTGCCTGCATACCAAAAGATCAAACCATAACCCCAACCGCTACGCTCACGCCTAAGGTCGTTGACGCTGAAAGCGTTTGCAGCGCACAAAAACGGCCATAGCGCGTAGGTAGGAGCGCCCTTTATCCGTTCATCTTCTCAAGCGCGAAGCTCAATCCCTGAGCGAAAGATGCGGATGGCTACATCTAATTCGATTATCGAATTAATTCAAGTGAAATTGGTACTATGTTATTTTTCGGCGTCATACTTGAAAGATCAGGCGGGTGATTTACGAAATTGAATTCCGACTTCCCTTGGCTAAGAACGAGGCCGGCGATCGTTCTATTATCACCTATTTAAATGCCCTTCTGGGTGAAGGCCGGTGGCTTGACCTGGAGCCCCAGTGCGTAAACAGTCATGGCGAAAACACCTGTAAAACCTTTCGGTTTTTGTGTCGCGCCCCCGAGGTCATGGTCTTGAAATGGGCTGATATTTGCGATGGAGAGCGCCGGGTGCTCAGCGAAAGGGTGCTCAGTGGTGCTGAGCGCAACCACTATCGCTCACTCTTTGGCAAGCGCTTTCCCTGGTAAGATGCGTTCTATGCCTAAGCGACACGCTCGTTTTCGACCTTACCGCCCATCGTATTGTGGATCTGGGCGATGAGAGGGGCGGGGTCAATATCCAGTATGACGCAAAGATCGATGAATTCGATCAGTTCCAATCTGCGCTGACCCGTTTCAACCTTGGCGATGATACTCTGGTGACGCTTCCACGCTTTTGCCAGATCATATTGACTCCAGGATTTTGCTTTGCGCGCCTCAATCAGGCGGTCGACGGCCATCTGGTAAAATCGGTTTGTAGGGTTTCTGGACGCGCTGCTCACCGATATACTCCAAAGGAGAGCTTATATTTTACAAGTATCTTTTCAGATTTGTAAAGTTTCTTCGGTATTCAGGCACCCGTCGCTCATCTTGCCCTAAGGTAAACGCATCAGGTGCCCGGCGGCGGTTGATAGCTTGATAATGGTCTTCTAATCCATGGCGTGATCGAGCAGCAAGTCAGCGATGGCGCAGATTACGCGCCCGTTTAGGGCTGTCGTCTGTGCATGATGTAGCATGGTCTGGCCATCGGAATCTGAAGGCGGAAATCCGGAAAAGACAGATCATCCGAACCTTCAGACGGGGGCTGAAAGTCCGGATGGTATCTGTCTCGACGGGGAGGGGGAGGAAAACGCGTCCCCGTCGAGACGGCAGATGTAGATCAGGCACGAGGCCGCGTTGGCACTGCCGGTCTCGCCGAGCCTGGCTTACATCTTGTACTGCAGGCTGAAATAATAGGATGAGCCAGTGACGCTGGTCATCTGCCAGCGGCCTGCGATATCCTTGTAAGCCTCTTCCTTCTCATTGGTGATGTTGAGGGCGCCGAAGGAGACACTGAGTTGGTCATTGATCGTATAGCCGAGCGTCATGTCGTAAAGGGTGCGGCCCTCGATCGTATGGCCTTCGCGGGCGAAGAAGCTTTCCGCGCTGGTCTGGGTGTAGGCGCTACGGTAATTGGCCGACAGACGGGCACTGAAGGTTTTGTTTTCCCAGTAGCCGGTGGCGTTGGCGGTGTTTTCCGACAGGTTGGCCAGATGAAAACCCGTCGTGCCCTTGCTGGACGGTTGGACGTGCGTGTAGTTGGTGATTACGCCGAAGCCCTTGACCGGGAGCCAGTCGTCGAACGATTGCTGCCAGTTGACTTCAAAGCCCTTGATCTTGACGACCGAAGGATCGTTCCGCGTCTCGGTGATGGTGTAGACGCTGCCCGTGCTCGATACGCAGTCGCCGTCAGCGTTGGTCGAAAGTGACGTGCCCTCGAAGCTCGTTGGACAAACGATATCGGAGAAGGTGCCGTTCTTGACGTCCTTGAGGAAGCCGGAGACGCTGAGGCCGTTGCCGGCGCCATAATACCATTCCAGACCGAGATCGAACTGGTTGGCGGTCAGAGGCTTCAGGGTCGCGGCGGCCAGGGCCACCGAGACATTGGTCACATTGTTGGAGTCGGTGCTGCTGCTGACCGTCGTGGCCAGGTTTGAGCTGGAGTTCGAGGATCGGACGGACCAGCACCTTAGCGGCGGCGGCACGCAGCAAAAGGTTGGGCGTGAAGGCGAAGGTCATGTTGACCGAGGGGAGGGTGTTCGAATAGTCGGACGGCGTCTCATAGGTGCCGATGACATTCGCCACGTTCTCATTGAGCGCATTGCTGCCCGAGGTCAGGTAACCTTTGACGACCTGCTTGGTGTCTTCGTAGCGCACGCCCACATTACCATGGAAGGGCACGTTGAAGACTTCACCCTTGAGGTTAGCCATGACATACGCGGCCGAAATATTGCGGCTGACGTCATAGGAGCCGGCTGGATCGAACACGGTCGGGACATCGATGCCCGACGCAGCGAAGGTTTCGCGGTAGGCGAGGATGTCAGGCGCCACCCAGGCATGGGCAATGCTGCTGTTGCCATCAAGGAAATCGGTGACCGGGATATTGTGGGTCGCGAAGACCGGCGTATCGGCCTCGGCCAGGCTGCCGCCCAGATCGCGGCGGGTCGAGTAGCGTGAGAGGGTTTCGCGCTTGAGCTTGCCACCGAAGGTGAGCGAACTCAGGATGCCCTTGTCAATCCAGCGCGTGGCGTCGGCCTGAGCAGCGGTTTCGTCGGAGTGGTCGGAATGCTGTGCGCCGTCAGGATATTCGTTGCGGTTCAGGAGGCTGTATTCATAGCTCGCTGGATCGGACAGATCGACCGAAGTGGTGAACTTGATGTCGCTCGGATCACTGATGTCGAGGGTCGACGAGGCGATATTGATGCCGAGAATAGCCGCTTCCTCGGTCAGGCGCGCCTTGCCCTGCGTATAGTGCAGCACGCCCTTCATGGTCCAGTTCTCGGTGCCGCTCCATTTGACGGTGCCGGTCAAGGCATCGCTGGAGAGGTTGCGCGTTTCAAGCTGACGGTTGTTTTCCAGCGTGTAATTGGTCTGCGTTGTCTTGGTGGCGGTCAGGCCGTCGCTTTCCAGAATGTTGATGCGGGCCGTGTTGAACAGGAAAACCTGTTGGTTGACGTCATAGCGCGTATTGTCCTTGGCGTGGATCGCTGTCAGGCCAAATTCGAGCCCATCGATCGGGCGATACTGAATAGCGGCGTTGAATTGCTGGCGCAGCGTGTCGCGGTCAATGCGGCGATAGCGCAGGCGGCGTGGGGTGACGACGGATACGCCGTTGGCGTCGGCCTGCGTGGTCCAGCGGTCCATCCACAGATAGTCGGCGCGATCGCTCAGTTCCTGATAGTTGGCACCCAAGAAGACGCCGAGTTTACCGCCGTCAAACTGATCGACATACGAGATGCTGGCTTTTGGCGTCAGGCCGTCGCCGGAGAGCTGCGACTGCTGACCTTTGACCGAGATGACGATTTCGCGCTTCTTTCTATCGAGCGGGTGGACGGTTTCGATATTGACCGTGCCGGCCAGACCGCCGGCGTCCATATCGGCCGAGGGCGACTTGTAGACCTGAATGCTGCTGGCGAGTTCGGTCTGGATGATGTCGTAGCGGAAGCCGTCGGTAAAGTCGGCGCTCTTAAAGGTCTGGCCGTTGACCGTGGTCATGGCATATTGCGGCCCAAGGCCACGGATACTGATCGTGGCGCCGCGGCCGTTGACATTGGCCATCTGGACGCCCGGAATGCGCTGAATCGCTTCAGCTATGTTTTCGCTCGGGAACTTGCCAAGGTCTTCGGCTGAAATGCCGTCCGAGATGCGTTCGTCACGCTTCTTGTTGTTGAGTGCGGAGGCAAGGCTTTTGCGGAAACCTGTGACGACAACTTCTGTGGCGGCGTCGGGTGCCGGGGCCGCTTCAGCGGCGGGTGCCGCATCCTGGGCCAAAACAGACGAGGCGGACAGCAAGCCGGCCAAGGCCGTGCTGAGTAAGGCATAGTTCTTAAAAGTCATTATCATATCCCCTTTGAGTGTGTCTCGAACCGAGCCTTCGCGTGAAAATCACGGGCATGGCGTGTTGCGACTTTGGCGTGGTCGTGTCTGCTACGACCCCTTTCGCGCCACTAATACCAGTTGGGAGGAGATTGGCGCGCCAATTGTCAAATTTGAGACTATGGGCGCAAAATTGGCCTGTCAATTTCAATATTGTGGCCCACGTCTTTTTTTTAACACTTAGATGACAGGCCGAGTCATTGGACGAGATGACGCAAACGGAAGGCTGAAATATAAACCTTATAAATCATTGAATTAGTGAAAATCACGCGGCCGGATTCCCTTGTCGTGCGCCTAGGAATTGGTCGGCCTATGTTGCAAATATACTATATTGGTTTGCTCCCGCGGCGCCTAAATGAACGAGAAGGGTTCCCGAATGCTTTATTGGTTGGCCAATGAAGCGCCTATTTCAGTCCGTGGTATGGTCGAACGGCCACATTGCCGGCCATCTCTTGCGGGGCTCGTCAGACTGACTTTGATCGTTCTGGGCGAACATTTCTAAACAGTCAGCTTAAGATTGCGTCGGGCAAGTCTTGCCTCGCTGTCTTCGGGCGGCGACTCCATAGCCATGATGAAGGTCTTGACGTTCTCGATGTGCTGCCACATGGCGACATAGGCGGCGTCGCCGTCGCGACGGCGCAGGGCATCGACCAGTCTGTCATGATCGAGGACCCAGCGATCGCGGAGTTGCATCTCTGCCGCCGGGACGTAGACATTTTTCCAGACGGGATTGCTCTCGCGACGTAGCCAGAGTTGGTCGACCAGACTTACGAGTTCGGGATTCTGCGTCGCGCGCGCGATGGACAGATGGAAAATCATGTCCAGACTTTCCTTGGGTTCACCAAAATATGCCCTGCGGTGCTCGTCATAGGCCTGTTCTATCGAGACCAGGTCATCATCGGTGGCGTTGGTAGCCGCTAGTCGTGCCATATGGCTTTCTAGCCATTGCCGGGCCTGCAACAGTTCGGAGCGGCCGGCCGGGGGCAGATGGTTCCGGGGCTGAGTGTGGGCTGGATTCGCGCTGTCGTCGGGTTCGATTTGGTAAGCTCGGCGCGTTATGTAGATCCCAGAGCCTTGGCGGGATTGGATCAGTCCCTTGACTTCGAGCATGACCAGGGCGTCGCGGATGACGGCGCGGCCTACCCCATAGATTTCGGCGAGTTCGCGTTCGGGAGGGAGTTTGCCGCTCGCGCGGAATTCGCCAGCGCGAATCCGGTCTAGCAGGGCATTGCCGACGACTTGATAGGCTCGGACGTCTTTATCTGTGTCGATATGCGCTGGGTGGTCGTCACGGGAAGCTGTCATGGCTTATAACCGACCTATCATCAACGGGTATCGCGGGGCTCTTGTGTGTGCCCAACATTTCATTTGCAACCCAATTTAATGATAACAAAAAATTGGTCAAACAATTTTTACAACCTTGTTACGTTGTGGTTGATTACCCTGGGGTGAGCTCACCTCCAAGCGGGCCGCTGTCAGTGCCTCAAGGCCGCATCGCCCCAGGTGACAGCCAGCGGCAGGTCGCTGGATTGAGCGGTGTTACGCACGACCAGTTCAACGATCTTCACATTGGCAAGGTCGGTGCTGAGAGGTTGCGCCGCCTGCCCATAAGCCGCCGTCGCCTCGGTCAGCAGACGGCCGTCGCCGAAGACCTGAAACACCACCTTGTCTTTCAGGTTGCGCGTGCTGTCATCGACGCCGACCTTCGCCTCAAAGCGCGTGTAGCCGTCTGCCTTCACCTCCAGGCGCGAATTGGCCAGGATGCCGATGCCGGACGTAAAGGCATGTCCATCGATCTTCAATGTTTGATCATAGGGCGTGGCATCGGCCTGCGCGCCGCCCCAGCCGGTGTAGGTCGGGCGTTCGCCACCATTGATCGTGGCGCCCCACGGATTGCTCATACGGTGGACGATCGGATCGGGTTCCGGCGTGATGATGCCGTCACGGGCCACATTGATGGCGCCGGGTATCTCCGACAGATAGGCGCCATTAGGGAGTTGTAGTTTCCCCTTGGCCTCAAATACACGGGATTCGCGCGGCTGCAGGGTGACTTTCAGTTCGCCTTTCAGCGTCAGCGCCTCTTTTGACCACAGATCGGTGAGAGCGACATCGCCGATCATCTTTACCTGCTCAGGTGTTAGTGTCACATCCGCCGGCGTCAGTCCGCGATTGAACAACAGCACGCCCTTGCTGCCGGAATCGCTCAGCGTCTTGACGAAGATCTGTACGTCGTCGGAGTTGTAGGCCAGCACAGCCTGATGACCGCCGCTGTCCTGATTGAGGCGGATGATATCCTTATTGGCCCAGATGCGCATCAGTTCCGGCGGGGCCTTGCGCAGGTCATAGCCGATCATCAGCGGAGCGTTGATCATGGCCCACAGTGAAAAATGGGTACGTGCCTCGGTCAGATGCTTTTCATCGAAATCGCCGTGGCCTATGAACAGCATGTCGGGGTCATTCCAGTGACCCGGACCGGCATAGAGGGCACGTGTTGAGGCGCTGTCGAAGGTGTGCAGCATGCGCGTCCATTGCGGTGTGATATCGCCGCTGGTCCGCCACAGATTACCGACCTCCTTGCCCCATGATCGCACATCGGCTGAACCCCAAGCGCAGATCGAGAAGATGTAATCGCCATCGGGATTGCTGGTGGCCAGGGCGTCGGCGACCTCCTGATAGAGGGCGCGCACGGCCGGAATATCGGTGCGGTTGATGCTGGTCTGATCGATCAGCGGCGGAAAGCCGTTATACTTATATTGCTTAACGATAGCGGCGTCCGGCCCATAGACATTGAGGCCGCAGGCATCGACCTTGATATAGTCGAAGCCCCAATCATCGAAGTAGAGGTTTATGTCCTGCTGGACATGGCCATGCAGGCCCACCTGACGCTCGGCAGTCGTTCCTTCGGGCAGGTTGGGAGACTGCAGGTCATAGGCCTGCGAGCAGGCATTGCCGCCGATATCGCTATAGATGCCGGCCTTCAGACCCATGCTGTGCAGGGTGTCGGTGAAGGGGCGGAAGCTGGAGGTATCGCTGCCCTTGATCTTGGCCGACGGGAAGATTTTGGTGCGCACCTGCATGCGGTTGTCACTGGTGCGGCGTTTCAGCCACCAGCCGTCGTCGATATTGACATAGGTGTAGCCGAGATCGCGCAGGCCACTATCGACCAGCACCCTGGCTGTGCCCATCACCTTGGCTTCGTCGATTTCGGTGTGGAAGGCGTTCCACGAATTCCAGCCCATTGGCGGGGTAGGGCTGCGGCCCGCTGTGGCGCCGGTCCAGCGGCCGGCGGGGGCCAGCGGATCAATGGACGCTTGCGCCGTGGTCGCTTGCGCCGTGGCGGTTTGGGCGAGCGCCGGGGCGGTCAGCAGGGTGAAGGCGAGGAGGGTGGCCTTAAGCATGGTGATCCTACTTACGGATAAATTCGCGTCGGGCGTTGGCGTAGTAGATCTTGTCGATCACGCTTTTTGGCAGGGCCAGGCCTTTCGGATCGGCGTCTATATCATCGACATGCTGCGCTTCGGGCGTGGCCAGATAGGTCCAGTCGCCCAGCCAGTAAGCGTGCGCCGCTGATCTGAAGGCGGCCGTATCCTCGCCCGGATTGAGCGTCAGATCGGTGCCGTACATGATGCGGTCCTGGTAGGTGATGAAGAAGGTACGCACCCTGTCGTAATCGCGCACCGACTGATACTGGATCTGCGTCATGCGCGCTGCCAGCTCGATATTGGCATTGGGGTGGGCGTCGAGGAATTTGGCCGCCTCATCGACGCTCCATTCCAGACTGCCGACATGGGCGCCGACAAAGGCAAGATCGGGGTGGCGCGTCACGAAGCGATCGCGCGCCGCCATCAGGAATTCGTAGGTCGGCATCTCAGGGTGGAGATACATGTAATATTCAGGATGGTGGCTGAAATATTCGCGGTCGTTATTGGTCGTCATCTGCTCCATCGGCAGCCAGCAATTCTTCGGCTCGGCCTGGTGGGCGATCAGGGGTTTCTTCGCGGCGATGATATGGGCGATGACCGGATCGAACCGCGTATCATCAAGGAAGATCAGCTTGCCGTCGGCATCGCGCTCGATCATGCCGATATTCTTCCAGACCTTGACGGCGACAGCCCCCTGCCTGAACTCTGAATCGAGATGCGCGTTGGTGGTCTTGACCCAGTCCGCGCCTGTGAAGCCCTTCATGGTGAAGGTGGTGGCGTAGTGGAAGTGTTTCGGGTCGGCGGTGTGGAATTTGTGCGCGGCGGTCGCCTGATCCTTGATCGACGGAAAGGCCGGATAGTCGACATTGATCGACAGGATCTCGAAACCGTCGGCCCTGGCCTGATCGACAAAGGCGGGATCGGTGACATTGACGTGGACGTGGGCGTCGAACTTCTTCACGGCGGCAAAATCGGCCACGCTGTAGCTGGCCTCGGTGGCGCAGGCGCCGGTGGCCAGCAAGGCCGAGGTGGTGAGAAGGCTTATCAACAGACGGCGCTTGCGGATCATCAGTCGGCTCCCAATTGGCATGAAAACAAATAAAACGAAATTTAATGTTGCGTTTTCGTGTCTTTTTGTTTGCCTTTTTAATTTGACATATGCAAGATTAAAAATGAACCCTGCCTCAGATGACGGCCAACACGGAGGGCAAACGCATGAAACCTCAAGGACTGACCTCTGGCGGCCTGCACAGGCGCGGACTGCTTGCGCTTCTGTCCGGCACGGTGATCGCCTCCGGCCTGATGGCCCGTTCCGGTTTCGCACAATCGGCGGCCGTGGCCAGCTTTGGCGATGATGCTGTCATGCTCGATTTTGATCTGGGTCTTGGCAGCCGCGTCAGCCTGCGCGCCAGGGGCACGACCGTGGCCTTGACCGATTTTGCGCCATCGGAAACGCTTATCCTTGCCGATGGCAAGAGCATTGATCGCTTTACGTACAAGGATAAGGCGGAAAAACCGGTCAAGGATGCGCACGGCAAGGGCAGGGCGTTTACGATTCGCGGCGTTTCGGCCGAGGGTGTCGAAAAGACCGTCCAGATCACCCTCTATGACAGCTATCCCGGTTTCGCCGTCACGCGTGTCACCTATCGCAATACCAGGTCCACGCCTCTCGATATCGCAAGCTGGACCAGCCACGCCCATATCCTTAAAGCCAGCGGCGCCGGCTTCTGGTCATTCTCCGGTTCGTCACATGACGATCGCCGCGACTGGGTGCAGCCGGTCAAGGCCGGTTTCGACCAGCCCAATTTCATGGGCATGAACGCTTCCGATTATGGCAGCGGTACACCGGTCGTCGATGTCTGGCGGCCGGATGCCGGTCTGGCGGTTGGCCATATCGAAACCGCGCCGAAACTGATCTCCCTGCCTTTGATCGCCACGCCCGCCGGTGCGGGCGTCGCCATCCGTTACGACCATGCCGTGACACTGGCCGGCGGCGACAGTCTGACAACGCTCGATACCTTTGTCAGCGTGCACACACGCGACTATTTCTCCACGCTCGACACCTACCGCAAGGTCATGGCCGATCGCGGTCTGGCGGCGCCGAAACCGCCGGCCTCGTCCTATGAGCCGGTGTGGTGCGCCTGGGGGTATCAGCGCAATTTCACAGTCGAGGAGATCGAGGGCACCCTGGCCAAGGCCAGGGATGTGGGCTTAAAATGGGCGGTGCTCGACGACGGCTGGCAGACCTCTGAAGGCGACTGGCATCTCGACACCAAGAAGTTCCCGCGCAAGGATGCCGACATGATCGCCTTTGTGCGTTCGATCAAGGCGGCGGGCCTGCGGCCGCGCCTGTGGCTGGCGCCACTGGCTACGGATCCGGGCACGGACTTGCTGCACGATCACACCGACATGCTGCTGCTCAATCAGGACGGCGCGGTGCAGAACGTCACCTGGTGGAACGCCTTCTATCTGTGCCCGGCCTATCAGCCGACGAAGGATTACCACAAGGCGCTGATCAGGAAGATCATCGGCGAGTGGGGCTATGAGGGCTTGAAGCTCGATGGCCAGCATATGAATGGCGTCGCGCCGTGCTACAATCCGGCGCATAACCACGCGCGCCCGGAAGAGTTTGTCGAGCAGTTGCAGGATTTCTGGAAGCTGATCTACGACACGGCGCGCGAGGCCAATCCCGAAGCCGTCGTTGAGTTCTGTCCGTGCGGCACGTCTTACGCCTTCCATAATCTGCCCTATACCAACCATGTACCGGCCTCCGATCCCTTGTCTTCGTGGCAGGTGCGCCTGAAGGGCAAATCACTTAAGGCTCTGATGGGGGGTGATGCCGCCTATGCCGGTGATCACGTCGAGCTTTCCGATGGCGGTAACGATTTCGCCTCGACCGTCGGGATCGGCGGCATCGTATCGACCAAGTTCGCCTGGCCGGGTCCGGGGCATGAAAAAAATGAGAACTACCAGCTCACGCCGGAGCGTGAAGCGCTGTGGCGCAAGTGGATCGGACTCTACAACGACAAGCAGCTTGCCACCGGCCAGTATCGTGGCGAACTCTACGATATCGGCTTTGACACGCCCGAAGCCCATGCGGTCGAGAAGAACGGCAAGCTCTATTATGCCTTCTACGCCGACGCATGGGCCGGCGAGGTTGAACTGCGTGGTCTGACCCAAAAGCGCTACAAGCTGGTCGACTATTTTAACGACAAGGCGCTGGGCGAGGTGACGCCGGTCGCCAACCGTATACCGGCCCGTTTCGAGCGCTTCCTGCTGATCGAAGCCACGCCAATCTAAGGGGGATAAGATGAACGAGCCCATGCCGGAAGGCGCATCCTCTGCAACACCCGTGACGACCCACGGCAAGCGCTGGCTGATCTACGCACTCGGCGTGGTGGGTTTGTGGGGCGTCTGGGGCGCCTTTACCGGCATTTCGGCGCAACGCGGCTTCCCGGAAACCCTGACCTACTGCGTCTGGGCCCTGACCATGATCCTGCCGGCGCTCTACGTGTTGTGGAAGGCCGGCTGGAAGCTCGATCATACTCCGCGCGCCATCCTCTACGGTCTTGTTATCGGGCTTTTGGGCGCCGGCGGCCAGATGGTGCTGTTCTATGCCGTCAATACGGGGCCGGCCTATCTGATCTTTCCGGTGATTTCGTTGTCGCCGCTCGTCACCATCCTGATGTCGGCCCTGTTCCTCAAAGAACGGACAACGAAGCTTGGCCTGCTCGGTGTTGTGCTGGCCCTGATCGCTCTGCCGATGTTCGACTTCTCGCCCGATAAGGGCTTTTCCTTCATGAACGGCGGGGTGTGGTTCCCGCTCGCCCTGATCATTATGGCGTGCTGGGGCGTGCAGGCCTATTTCATGAAGCTGGCCAACAACTCCATGACCGGCGAGAGCATCTTCTTCTACATGATGCTGACCGGCCTGATGCTGATTCCGGTCGCCCTTATGATGACGGACGTCTCCAAGCCGATCAATTTCGGCCTCGATGGTCCCTGGCTGGCGGCGAGTATCCAGATTCTCAATGCCATCGGCGCGCTCTGCCTTGTCTTTGCCTTTCGCTATGGCAAGGCTATCGTGGTGGCGCCGCTGACCAATGCGGGTGGCCCGCTGGTGACCGCGGTCATTTCGCTCATCGTCGCCAATGTCATTCCCGGGGAATTGAAGATCGTCGGTCTTGTTCTGGCGGTGATCGCCTCTGCCTTGCTGGCTTTGGCGGCCTGAGTCCTTTTCCTTCCTGTGCTGCGTGAGGCCGGTCTTGTTCCCCCAAGGCCGGCCTTTTGTGTCTGTTATTTCTTTTTGTAACCTTTCTTGCCGGATGCAGGGACGTTTTTCGGCAAAAAGATCATTTTGCATGTTTCGTTTTCATTGTTTTGATTGCGTTGTTGTCGTCAAAGCGCTAGGGTCGGCGCAACACCCATTCCTCTTCGTAAGGATATCCCATGAAGGCCATGCTCGATCTGGTCGCCAGGCACAAGGCTGGCAAGGCCGTTGGCATAACGTCGGTATGTTCGGCCCATCCGCTTGTGGTTGAGGCAAGCTTTGCCCATGCCCTCAAGGTCGGCGCCGATATCACTCTGATCGAAGCGACCTGCAACCAGGTCAATCAGGACGGCGGCTACACTGGCATGCAGCCGGCCGATTTCGTCGCCTTCGTTTACGCCATAGCTGATCGTATCGGCCTGTCGCGTGACCGTATCGTGCTGGGTGGTGACCACCTCGGCCCGAACCCGTGGACCCACCTGTCCGCCGATGAGGCCATGCTCAAGGCCGAGGTTCTGATTGAGGCCTATGTCGCCGCCGGTTTCCGCAAGATCCACGCCGATTGCTCGATGTCGTGCGCCGATGATCCGGTGCCGCTGCCGGAAGATACGATCGCCCGTCGTGCGGCGCGTCTGATCGCGATCGCCGAAACAACCCACCAGCGCGTCGGTGGCGAAGCCCCCGTCTACGTCATCGGTACCGAAGTGCCGGTACCCGGTGGCGCACACGAAGACCTGCCAGAGCTGGAAGTCACCACGCCCGAAGCGGCGCTCGTCACGATCAACGCCCACAAGGCTATCTTCGCTGAACTGGGCCTCAATCAGGCCTGGCCACGTGTCATCGCCACCGTCGTTCAGCCGGGCGTCGAGTTCGATCACCACAAGGTCATCGACTATGATCGCGCCAAGGCCGTCAAGCTCAGCCATGCGCTCGATAAGCTCGATACGCTTGTCTTTGAGGCGCATTCGACCGATTACCAGACGCCGAAGGCGCTGAAACAACTGGTGGAGGATCATTTCGCTGTTCTGAAGGTGGGGCCCGGTGTCACCTTCGCCTTGCGTGAAGCCCTGTGGGCGCTCGACGCGATCGAGCGCGAGTGGATCGTGCCTGAGCAACAGTCCGGTTTCCGCGATGTCGTTGTCGAGCGCATGAAGGCCGAGCCAAAGAACTGGACCAAGTATTATCACGCCACCGGCGCTGATCTGCGGTTCGACCTGCAATACAGCCTGTCGGACCGCATCCGCTATTACTGGCCGGACGGCCAGATCACCGCCGCGCAAGAGGTGATGTTCAAAAACCTGACGCGCAGCGCGCCACCCCTGGCATTGGTCAGTCAGTATTTGCCCGACGCCTATGCTATTATCCGCGATGGCGGGCTGAAGCTGACACCGGAACATCTGGTCATCGCGCATATCGGCGCCACGCTTGATGCCTATTACGCTGCCTGTACCCCTGAAACTGTAAGTGCCCTGGAGTTGATTTATGCCTGAGACAGTCGCCCGTTTGGGCCTGGATGAAACCACTCTGGAAAAGCTGGGTGGCCTGTGGACGGCGCGTGAGATCGAACAACAGCCGGAGATGTTGCGCCAGACACAAGGCCTGCTGGTGGCGCAGCAAAAAGAGATCGAAACCTTCCTCGCCCCCTTGCTGGCCCGCAAGGTCCGCATCGTCTTGACCGGCGCCGGCACCTCAGCCTTTATCGGTGACTGCCTGGCCCCTGCGCTGTCGGCAAGGCTGAAACAGCGCGTCGAGGCGATCCCGACGACTGATTTCTCTTGTGCGCCTCAGCTTTATTTCGAGAGCGATACGCCGACGCTTCTGGTCTCCTTTGGCCGTTCGGGCAATAGCCCCGAAAGCGTTGCCGCTGTCGAACTGGCCGACCGTTTCGTCACCGACCTGCATCACCTCGTCATCACCTGCAACGCCGATGGCGCGCTCGCCGGCTATGGCAAGGGTTCGAAAGGCCTGACCATCCTGCTGCCCGACGCCACCCACGATCGCAGCTTCGCCATGACGTCGAGCTTCTCCTGCATGATGTATGCGGGCCTGGCCGTCTTCTCTGGCATCGACGCCATGCAAGGCCGCATCGAAGCGATCGCCTCCGCCACCCAAGGCGCGATCAACGACTACACCGTTATGATGAAGACGGCGGCCTCGCAGGGCTATGAGCGCATCGTCTATCTCGGCAGCCATATTTTCCAAGGCCTGGCGCGCGAATCTGGCCTCAAACTGCTGGAGCTGACCAATGGCGCGCGCGTCACGATGTTCGACTCGCCGCTCGGCTTCCGCCATGGACCGAAGACGATCGTCAATGCCAAGACCCTCGTTGTCGTGTTCTTTTCCAACAACGCCTATACGCGCTGTTACGATGCCGACCTGCTCGATGAACTGCGCAAGGACAATGACGCCGCTCGCGTCATCGCCATCACGGGGCAGGACGGTGTCGGCGTCGAGGCCGCCGATACGGTGCGCATCCATGGCTTGGAAACGGCGGATGATACCGATCTGCTTTTCCCCTATATCATCGGACCGCAGATCTTCGCCTTCCAGGAGGCCCTAAACCACAAGCTGACGCCGGATAAGCCCAATACGTCGGGCACGGTCAATCGCGTGGTGCAGGGCGTGCGGATTTCACGAACTGGGGTAGTATAGGACACTTTAGTGGTGCGCTTTTTGATCCAAAAAGGGCGTCACACTTTTTGGAAAGCGCTTATGGGCTATCTTCTCGGCGTTGATGGTGGTGGCACCAAGACGGAATTCGTTCTGGTCGATCAGGGTGGGCGTGTCGTCGCCAGCCATCAGACCGGCACAAGCTACTATATCCAGATCGGCTTTGATGGCTTGCATGAACTGTTGTCACAGGGTGTTCATGCCGTGCTTGAGCAAGTGGGCGCCACGGCGGCCGACGTCGACCATGCCTTTTTTGGTTTGCCGGCCTATGGCGAGGATTCGACCGCCGAGGCCATGCTCGATGTGGTGCCCGAAGCCGTGCTCGGCCATCACCGTTACACCTGTGGCAATGACATGATCTGCGGCTGGGCCGGTTCGCTCGGCGGTGCCGACGGTATCAATATCGTCGCCGGCACGGGCTCGATCGGTTATGGCGAACGAAAAGGCATTTCGGCGCGCGGTGGCGGCTGGGGCGAGGTTTTCTCGGATGAGGGTTCGGCGCACTGGATCGCGATTTCGGGCTTAAACGCCTTTTCACGCATGGGCGATGGCCGCCTGGCCAAAGGGCCGCTCTACGATATCTTCATGCAGGCCATGGATCTGAAAAACGATCTTGATATCTGCGGCCATGTCTTTGGGCGTGAAGCGCCATCACGCGATCGTATCGCCGCCATGTCGAAACTTGTGGCAGAGGCGGCGGAGCAGGGCGACCGCGTAGCGTTGCGCATCTTCGATTGCGCCGGTTACGAACTGGCCGCCATCGTCGACGCCATCCGCCTTAACCTCCACTATGGCGCCGATGAACCTGTTGCCCTGTCCTATTCGGGCGGCGTGTTCCGCTGTGGGGCGCTTATTCTGGAGCCCTTCCGCCGGCACCTCAACAGCTTCTCGATGATGTACGATGTGCGGGCGCCGCTCTATTCGCCGGCGATCGGGTCGGTGATCTTCGCCGAGCGTAAATCGCTGGGCGCAGTGCGTCCGGAATTCCTGCACGCGCTCGCCCGGCCCGTAACGGCGTCTTAACGACAGCTATTTCGGCAGCTTGCTCTCGCCGCTGACCACTAGCTCCGCCGATACCGTCTTGACGTCATCCGGCTGGCCGCCGCCAAGATAGATGACATAATGACCGGGCAAGACCTTGCGGGCGCCGGCGTTGTCGACCTGCGAGAGGGCGCGGGCGTCGAGATCGAGCGTCACGCTTTGCGAGGCGCCGGCTTTCAAATGCACACGCGAAAAACCCGCCAGCACTGGTCTGGCTGTATCGCCCGGCTTGGTGACATAGAGTTGCACCACCTCATCGCCATCACGCTGACCTGAATTACGCACCATCACGCGGGCCTTGACGCCGTCACCGGCGTTGATCGCGGTCCCGGACAAGGCCGGCTTGTCGTAAGCGAACGTTGTGTAGCTCAGGCCGTGGCCGAAGGCGTACATCACCGGCCCCTTGAAATAGCGATAGGTACGGTTGGCCATTGCGTAGTCTTCGAAAGGCGGCAGATCGGCGACATCACGGTGGATGGTGTAGGGCAGGCGGCCGGCCGGATTGTTCTTGCCGAGCAGGGTATTGGCGATGGCCTCGCCGCCGGCCTGACCGGGATACCAGGCCTGCAGGACGGCATCGGCGTTTTTCTCAACCCACGGATCGGAGACCGGCCCGCCGGTCATATAGACGACGACCAGTTTCTTGCCCGTCGCCTTGACCGCTTCAAGCATCGCTTTTTGCGCGGCCGGCAGGGCCAGACTGGTGCGGTCGCCGCCGGAGAAGCCGGGATAGTTGACCGCCATCTCTTCGCCTTCGAGATCGGGCGACAGGCCGACAAAGGCCACCACGACATCGCTGGCCTTGGCCGCCTCGACCGCGGCGGCGACCAGCGGCTGCGTGGGGGCTATCCAGTCCAGCGACAGGGCGCGGTCCTCGACGGCGCGGACGTAATCGATGCGGATGTCATGCGGTTTGGTGTCGGTGAAGGTGATATCCACCGGCGCCATCGGTGGCTTGGCGCAGGCGTCGCCGCAGAAGGCCTGGTCCTTGCCGGCGGCTTGTGACAGCTCGGGCGTTACCACCAGCTTGCCGTCCACCCACACCTTGACGTCGGGCAGGGGCTGGCCCTGACGCGGCGCGGACATACGGAAGCCAAGTTTGTAGGCGCCCGCCACCGGCGGGGTGATGACGCCGGTCCAGCGGATCGAAAAGCCCAGCGGCTTCATGCCTTCGGGTGCTGTGCGATAGAAGTCGAAATTGATGACCGGATCGATGCGGCTTATCTTCGCCGCGCCATCAAAGCTCGTGTTGTCGAAATACTCGCCCTTTAAGCCCTGCGCTGAGCTATCGGCCGTCGGTTTCAGGAAGGTTTCCGGCACCGGCATCCGCATGCCGTCGATCAACGGTGCACCGGCGGCATAGGTCACCTTGTCCGCGCCGAAAGCCCGGCGCAGGGCACGGAGCGGGAAGGACGGATCGACCGGCGCGCCGGTATAGTTGCCTTCAAGGCTTTGCAGCAGATCGGCATTGGGCCCGATGACGGCGATGCGCTCCGACCCTTTGAGCGGCAGCACGCCCTTAGGATTACTTAAAAGCACCATGGCTTTTTCTGCGGCTTCGAGCGCCAGAGCCCTATGCGCCGTTGAATTGATGGCGCTGGCCGGAATCTGATCATAGACGCCGCCGTCGATCAGACCCATGCGGATGCGCGCCGCCATCAGGCGTTCCAGCGAACGGTCCATATCGGCTTCCGTCAACAAACCGCGCTTTACGGCGTCGGGCAGGGCCTGATAGGTCGGGCCGCAGTCAAGATCGGAACCGGCCTTGACCGCCGCTGCCGAAGCGGCCGCCGCATCGGGATAGAGTTTGTGGCCGGTGAACATATCATCGATGGAATCGCAGTCGGTGACGACAAAGCCCTTGAAGCCCCAGTCGTCGCGCAGCAGGTTTTGCAGCAAGGGGCTGCCGCAGGCCGGCGCGCCATCGATGGCGTTATAGGCGCACATCAGCGAATCCGCCTTGGCATCGACAATGGCGGCGCGGAAGGCGGGCGTATAGGTGTCTTCGAGATCGAACGGCGACACATCGACATTGAAGCCGTGGCGCAAGGGTTCCGGTCCGGAATGGACGACGAAGTGCTTCGGTGTGGCGATGCCCTTGTAATAGAGCGGATCATCGCCCTGGATGCCGTGGATGAAGCGGGTCGCCACATGGCCGGTCAGGTAAGGGTCTTCGCCATAGGTTTCCTGGCCCCGGCCCCAGCGCGGATCGCGGAAGATATTGATGTTGGGCGACCAGTAATTGACGCCGAAATAGCGATCGGTGCCGGAAGGATCGCGTTTCAGGGCGGCGTTGTGATTGGCGCGGCCTTCGGTGGCGATGGCGTCGCCGATACGGTCCATCAGCGGTGCGTCCCAGGTGGCGGCCAGGCCGATGGCTTGCGGATAGACGGTGGCGGAACCGGCACGGGCAACGCCGTGCAGCACCTCGTTCCACCAGCCATAGCGCTTCAGGCCGAGGCGCGGAATGGCCGGCGCATTGTCCTGCATCTGCGCCGCTTTTTCCTCAAGCGTCATGCGCTTGACGAGATCGCGGGCGCGCGCTTCCGGTGTCAGGTTTTTGTCGAGAAAGGCGCAAGGCGCGCTCGTGCACGCGTCTGGCGTCGCGGCCTGTGCGGCCATCGGCGACAGCATGACGGCCAGTCCCACGGCGAGTGGCGCTGCGGTTAGTAACAGGCGGTCTGCGAGCGTGGCCGATTGTAACATGTGAGCTGTCCCTGTGTAACCTCGCGCCTCTGGGTGCGCTATTATGTTAGCGGTATCATTGAAAGGCGGCGGCCGTCAAGACGATCTGCCGCGCACCTGTTCAGTTCGTTTCGAAGTCGATCGGGTCGAGGATGAGCGCCGGGAGGCGTGCCTTCATCAACAGGCCTTCAACCGTCTCGCGCGCATAGGGGAAGAGAATGCTGGCGCATTTGCCGCCAAGAACCTGCTCGCGCTGGGCATCGGTGTAGCCGGTGAGCTCGAAGATGCCAGCCTGCATAAGCTCGATCATATAGGCGGTGCTGCCTGCGCTGGTGGTCACGATCGAGAGCGTCAGGACGACCTCGTAAAGCGAACCCGACAGATGGCTGTTTTCCAGCTTCATATCGACCTTGACCTTGGGCGACCATTCGCGCGTGAAGATCTCGGCTCCGGTCGGGGCCTGATAGGACAGGTCCTTGAGGTAGATCTGGCGGATTTTTAAGGTTTGCGTCATGTGATATCCTAAGCGGTAAGGGGGCCTTCGAGGTCGAATACGGTTTCACCGGGCTGGACATAGTCCATGATGAGGTGAACACGGGCCTCTGCGCCGTCGTTTATGACGGCATGGGTGCGGCGGTTGTTGATTTCCCACATTTCGCCTTCGGGCATATGAAAGCGCTTGTTGCCGACAATGAACAGGCTGTCGGGGTTCGAGATGATGGGGACGTGGATGCGATGGCAGCGCTTCAGGGACTCGCCATCATCAATATGCGGCTTGATGGACGCCTTAGACGGCAGCCGCGTCAGCAGGGCGCGGATGAAATAGCCGGGGCCGTTCTTCTCCGCCACGATGCGCTGGCGCATGGTCTGCAAATAATACCCGCGGATATGAGCCATAAAGGGGTTAAGCAGGTGCTCAAGGGTCGTGAAGGCCGGATGAACGGTGGGGTTCGTATGACGAAAGTCGCTGTCGGCAATCAGCTTGAGGGTTTGGGTGCTGGTATGCGCGTCGAAGGCCTTCTGCCGGCTGGCGTCGGCGTTCCATACCTCGTCGTCGAAGCCTGCGACCACGGCTCTTAGCTCGGCAATATCGAAGGCTCCCAGTTTCTGGGCATCGTGGGCAAAATTCATATGCGTAACCGTTGCGGACTTTGTTGGAAGCCTATCCTCAAGAAAATAGCGATGTCTACAGATAACGTTTCCTTGTTATCCGCCTTGCCAATACCCATGGGAATGTCAGAATCTGTAGTCATAGGCGTCAATCACCTGGTGATCCCACAGCGCCACCAGATCTCTGAGTTCGGGCGTGTAGTAATCCTGATAAGCGCCGTGATCACTGACGTTCAGCTTCGGCACCGATCGCAGAAAGTCGCGTGTTAGCAGGGTTTCCTGAGCGTTCAGACCGAGTTGCATGTCAAACAGGGTTTCGCGCAGACGCTCCATAGGGATAATGTTCGGAGAGGCGGCGCCCGCGTAAAGCCGGTTATAGAGGAAGCTGTAAAATCCCGCGCCGGAACCGCGAATCCTCTCGATACACTGTTGCCTGAGATTGAGCCCGTAATTGACGAAATGATCCGGGAACACCTCAGCCAGCCGCTCAACGCGCGCCGAGTCATCAGCCAGGGTCACGAGATTGCGGATCGTGCCGGCAAAGTCGAGCGAGCGGTTTTCGCTGCAAATCAGGAAGAGCGGATTGGGCCGCTCCTGGCCGTTCTGGAAATGGTACCACGACACATAATAGGCCCACGGGTTACGCACCGTGCCAAGCACAGCCAGATGACGGCAGGTGTCCGGCATTTCACTATACGGCAGATGATAACCGACGCGCCTGGCCGACGCGAGGCACTTGATCATCATATGATTGACGAAGGTGCCGCCCGATTTATGCAGGTGGAGAAAGGCAAAGGTGTCGGAAACGATCATGTCTTGCCTATTGTTCCGCAGGTAAGTTTATAGACCTGCCCGCCCTTCAGCTTGGTGGTCTTGGGTGCGCCGGCCACAAAGGCCTGCCCCGGTGGCGGCAGGATGGCCATGTTGACATCGTACGACGGCCGGATCACGGCCTGGGTTGCGCCCTTATCCCACAGGAGGTCGACCTTGATGCCGCCACGAGCGCGCAGGCCGGTGACGCGGCCGTTTGGCCAGGCGGCGGGTAAGGCTGGCAACAGTTTCAGAACGCCGCCATGACTCTGAATGAGCATTTCCGCCATGGCGGCCGTAGCGCCGAGATTACCGTCGATCTGGAAGATGGGCGCCTTGTCAGCCGGGTGGGTATCGAAGAAGTTGGCGGCGGTCGATTCGCGGAACAGTTTGGTCAGCATGGCTTCTGCCGTATCACCCTCACCGAGGCGGGCGCGGAACATGGTCAGCCAGGCTGCGCTCCAGCCGGTCTGGCCGCCACCGTGGACAAGGCGGGCCGTCAGGGTCTTGCGCGCGGCCTCGGCCAATTTGGGCGTGGCGTGGGCGTCGATCTCATCGCCGGGATAGAGACCGAACAGATGAGAGATATGGCGGTGCCCCGGTTCGGCCTCCTTGAAGGCCTCCGGCCATTCCATGATACGGCCGTCGGTGCCGATTTCCAGACGCTTCAATCGGCTGATCGCCTGATCACACCTGGCCTCCAACTCCGGATCGATTTCGAGCCGGCGCGCGGCCTGGCGGCAATGATCGAGCACTGAGAAGGCGATGGACTGCGACATGGCCGGTCCCATGGTGATGTTGCCGCGATCGCCATTATCTAACACATAGGTGTTTTCCGGGGAGGTCGCCGGTCCGGCCACCAGCTTGCCGGTTTTGGGGTGCGGCACCAGGTAGTCGAGCGAGAACATGGCGCAGGCTTTCAGAAGCGGATAGGCGTGGGCGCGCAGGAAAGCTTCATCGCCGCTGAATTGATAATGCTCCCAGAAGTGCAGGCTGAGCCACGCCAGCCCTTCGGGCCACATACCCCATTCAAGCTGGCCATCGAGCGCCGTGTGCCCCCACGGGTTGGTCGTGTAGTGAACGGTGGCGCCCTTGCAGCCATAGGCGACGCGGGCGGTGGTTTCGGCGTGCGGAAGCAGGCGTTCGGTGTAATCGAACAGGGGGGTATGCAGTTCGCCGAGGCCACAGACCTCGGCCGGCCAGTAGTTCATCTGCACATTGATGTTGGTATGGTAATCAGAACTCCAGGGCGGTGCGAAACCGTCCGCCCACAGGCCTTGCAGATTGGCCGGCAGGGAGCCGGGCCGTGACGACGAGATCAAGAGGTAGCGACCAAAATTGAAATAGGTTTCGGCCATGGCCGGATCGCTGGTGCCCTGCTTGACCGCATTCAGGCGCGAGTTCGGCGGTCGTGTCGGCCGGGGCCTTGCCCAGTTCAAGCGCGACCCGGTCAAACAGCCCACAGTGATCGGCTTGCTGGCGGCGTACCAGTGTGGCCCAGGTCGCGGAGCGCGCCGCTGACAGGGCTTGCAGGGACTGGCTTTTCGCATCGGGGTTTAGAAGGTCGGTGGCGGCGGTCAGCAGAAGCACGATGCTTTTCGCGCCGGCCACCTTGTAGCCGTCACCCGTGGCGGTCACTGATCCCCCGACGTTTGTGCAGGTGAGGCGGGCACTGAACTGCGTACCGAACGGCTTTGGCCGACCGGACAGATGGAGATGATCGCCTTCAGTAGTGGTGGTCGCATCCTGACCGCGCGCCAGTTTTACCGTCAGGTTCAGACCGGTGGGCGCGGTCGTCTCCAGCTTCACAGCGAGCACCTTGTCGGGGAAGGAGGCCAGAACCGTGCGCGTATAGAGTGCCTTGCCGGCTTTGTAACGTACGTGGACCGAAGCGGTGGCCATATCCAGTTCGCGGGTGTAATCGCTGATCGCCCCGTCGTGCTCGATGTCCAGCAACAGGTCGGCCAGCATCTGGTAAGAGCCGTAGGTTTCCGCGTTCATGGGCGTCATCATCTGGGCCTGCGCCAGCCGGTTGGCTTCCAGGTAGCGACCTTCAAACAACAGGCGGCGCACGTCCGGCAGGGCTGCCAGGCTTTCGGGGCGATCGTCTTCGGCGGGGCGGCCCGACCACAGTTCGATATGATTGAGCTGGAGGCGTTCGCTTGATATACCGCCAAAAACCATGGCGCCGATCCGGCCATTGCCGACGGGTAGGGCTTCAATCCACTGTTGTGCGGGCGCCTTGAAGCGTAGCCGCTTGGTGGCTCGCTCACCGCTAGGGGCGGCCTCGGCCGTCGTGATCAAGGTGCTCCAGATGGGCAGGGCGCCAAGCGAGGCCAGTGCGGCGCGGCGGGTCAGATCGGTCATGAGGATTCCTTGTTGAGGGGGAGGTAGCCCATGGCGCCGAGGCGCTGTCGCAGGGGCTCCAGATGGTTTGCGTAGCGTTTCCAGGCTCCGACGCCTTCGGCGTTGATCGGCTTGCGCACCTGCACGGCGCTGGCCGTGGAGACCGCACCTTTCGCTTCGTGCGGACGCAGGCAGGCCTCTTCAAACGGCAAGCCGCAGGCGTCCAGCAAGCGCCGGATTTCGGTCTCGGGATCTTGAATGACCGCCTCCAGCGAGACGTCGATCAGGCCATCGCCCAGCACCTGTTTCCAATACGTCATGAGGTCGCGGAAATGGCCGTAATGGTCGGCGAGATCGTCCAGCGTGTAGGACCAGCCGTAGGCGCCGGTGAACAGCAGCTTATAGCTACCGAACAGGGCGTCCATCGGATTGCGGTCGAGGCCAATGATAAGGGCGTCAGGGAAGGCCAGCCTGATCAGACCGGCGTATTCGTGATTGTTCGGCAGCTTGTCGATGACGTAGGCGCTGCTGCCATCATGCAGATAGGCCGTCTCGCGGGTGTAAAGCTCGGCTATGTCGCGCGGATCGAGCTTGACGGCGGCGGCGATGACCTCCGGGTCCAGACGGGCGGGGGTCGCCAGATCGCACAGCTTGCGGGTGGCGACGCCGAAGGCTTTGAGTTCGCCTATGGCCTGCACCTGGCTGTGTGCCGCCAGGACGCGCTCGATCAGGGTGGTGCCGGAACGTGGCAGGCCTATGATGAAGATGCGTTTGGGGCCGCTGCGGGGACGATCATCGCGCGTGGTGAAACGCTGTGCTGGCAGGTGTTCTTTCCAGGCGCAGACCATGGCCGCTTCCTCTTCCGAGGTCCAGGTCTCCAGCTTCCTGGCAAGGCTGGCACCCAGTTGCAGGCAGTCGAGCGCGGCATCAAACTGGCCGGTGTCGTTATATTCCTTGAAGAGGGCGTAAGCGACGCGGCAGGCCTCCAGGCTACTCTGGCACGACAAGGCTTCAAGCTCTGCGATGTGATTGTTATCCGGCGTCCAGCGCTTCAGATAGGCCAGGTTGAAATAGGCCGATATCGGCGATTTTGTCAGAGTGATTGAGGTCTTGAAGGCGGTCTCAGCGGCTTCGATGTCGCCAAGCGTGCGCTGAACACTGCCGAGGCTATACCAGGCTTCGGCGTGTCTGGGATTAAGCTCTGCTGCCTTTTGCGCCAGTGGCAGGGCCTCTTGCGGCAGGCCGGCGTTGGTCAGGGTGTAGCTGGCCTTGACGAGACTCGCGGGATCACCAAGCCCTAAGCGGACACCTGAGCGCGTGGTCTCCACGGCCTCGGCCATGCGACCGTCGCCCATGAGTGGCGGGCCGCGCAGCACGAACATTTGCGACTTGGCCGGCGAACCAGGCTGCGCATGCAGAGCGGCCTGTTCAAAAGCATGGGCGGCTGTGACGACGTCACTCTCAGCATTGGCGGCGGTGCCGAGGAGCCACCAGGCTTCGCTTGACACGGGCATTGTCCTTGTCGCCAGACGCGCTTGCGTTAAGACCGCGCGCATGTCGCCGCGCTTGAAGGCGTCACGCGCAGCGAGAAGGGTGGGGTGGTCTGGTGGGGGGCGGATCATGGATAATCTAGAAAACTCATAGGTTCTGGGTGGCCGCGACCATAGCCGGTTACCCATTTTTGCAATACCAATTTAAGTTCAGAATGCCCTTTTAAGACAATACTGGAAATGTGTCATAACCTTTGCCAAAATATGGCCGCGCGTCGAGACGTTATTTTTGCAAAGCGTTAAAATCATGGCTTTCTGCTAATTTCATCGCAGAGTATGTGATGGAAAAGCAACACGTCTATGACGAAATGCATGTACGAAAGTTCGATTTCGCAGCGCGACAATTCGATTATAATTCAATCACTTTTCGCGTAAAAGATTAAATCCAAATGTTATTGCGAAATTGTGACAAGGTGCGAATGGTAATGACAACGTTGGACTTTGGTTCCTCACTTGCTTGAAATATGACAGGATGATTAAACTAGGGTTTGACGCATTTCTTATTTTATATGTAAGAATTGTTTCACCAGTGGCTACGTACCGGGGAATTTTGGTATCAAAAAGGTATTAGCGACGGCCTGGGCGAGTAATTTGCACATGTATTGAAGCATTTCCGCCATGCGGAAAGTTGGAGAAATAGGGAATGAAATTAAAATCTTATGCTTTGATCACGACGGCCCTTACGGGCGTTATGATCTCAGGGGGCGCTTTTGCGCAAGAGGCTGCGGCTCCGGCTGCAGCGCCTGAAGCGCAGGAAGTCATCGTCGTAGGCGTGCGCAAGAGCCTGCAAAAGTCGCTGAACGTGAAGCGCAAGGCCTCCGCGCACATCGACGTCATCACAGCTGAAGACGTCAGCAAGTTCCCTGACGTGAACGTGGCCGAATCGCTGTCGCGTCTGCCGGGCATCACGGTGGATCGCACGGGCGGCGGTGAGGGCGACAAGGTCGCTATCAACGGTATAGATTCGCGCCTGATCAATGTTTCGCTGAACGGCAATCCTTTGGCCACGGCCGATGCCGGAGCGAGTGATCGTGACAACGGCCGCAGCTTCAACTTCAGCACTCTGGCACCTGAACTCATTGGCAATGTTGAAGTCTACAAGACGACGGAAGCTCGCCTTGAAGAAGGTGGGATCGGTGGTTCGGTTATCGTCAATACGCGCAAGCCTTTGTCGCTGCCGAAGAACACCGCCTCTTTCAACTACAATTATAACATCAACGAGCGCAACAAAGAAAAAGATCCTCGTTACTCCCTCTTCTACAGCACCAAGGATGATAGCGGCCGCTTTGGCATGCTGGTCAGCTACGCCTACAATAAATCCGTACTGGGCAGTGGCTCGATCGGTGCTGGATACCAGTCGGTTTGTAACGCAGCGCATTGGGGTGGTGTCTCGAATAGCTCCAAAACCTGCGATGCTGACGGCAATTTCACAAACCCGTCGGCTTTACCTACAGTAACAAGCGGTCCGGCTTTGACCGAAGACATGCTGGTGCCGACCTATATCGCTCTTTCGTCTAGCCTTGAAAGCCGCGAGCGCAAGACCTATCAGTTGGCCCTGCAGTTCAAGCCCAGCGATGATCTGGAATTTAACTTCACCGGTACCGCCATCGATAGCGATTTCTCCAGCTATTCGCAGTTCTTCGAAACTGATCTCAGTGTCAACTGGAATGAGACCAATCCCTATTACACTCGTTATATGACCGACCAGTATGACAGTAATGGTAAGCGGATCGCCAGAGCGGGCGATGCGATCCTGAACGCTCAAGGCGGCAATCTCTATCCGACCAAGATGAATTCTGTGACAACCAACGAATCTGGTGTCACTGGCGGCACCGGTACATTCGCGGTGCGTATGGACGAATATTACAAGCGCTCCAAACTCAATACCACCAGCTATAACCTGGAGGGCAAGTGGACGCCTGGTATGTGGACTATTGAATCGGATATCGGAAGCACTAAGGCGTTGGGTGGTTCCGATCCTGAGTATTACCTGAGCTTCTATGGAACGGATTCGGGCAGCTGGTCGATGACGCCGGATGGCGCGACCCTGACGCTTGACAAGCCGGCTTCTGACCCGACCCTGTTCGCCACCCGCAAGAAGGGTGATCAGGCGGGCTTCGTCAAAACGGCTGTGACGACCGACCAGATCGACTATGCCAAGTTCGACTTCAAGCGTGAAGTTGAGTGGGGTCCTTTCACCGAAATCCTGTTCGGCTATAAGTATCAGAAGCACGAAAACGTCAATAAACCGCACTTTTTCAACACGGTATTTGACGTGACCGGCACGATGGCTGATTTTGATACTTACTTGAGTGATCCCGCACTTGTAGACGGTCTGGGTGCCAGTGGCGATCTGCTCTCCTATGTCGCCATGACCCAGCAAGCTGTGATCGATTACTCGATCGCCAACAAGAGCCCAGGCAATGCGGCGGGTGATTTCCGTGATGCCGGCAACTTCTGGGATACGTCTGAGAAGACCGACGCCGCCTATGTCCAGGCCAACTTCCGTTCTGGCAAGTGGCACGGTGATGTTGGCGTGCGTTACGCTAAGACACAGAACGAGCAAACCTATCGTTCGACCATGGACTACTATCCGTGGAATGAAGAAATGATTACGATCAATAAGGGCTATGATGACGTCCTGCCGTCGTTCAACGCGGCTTACGATCTGACTGATGACATGATGATCCGTTTCTCGGCGGGCAAGGTTATGTCGCGTCCGACCTTCGCCGACATGTCCGGCCAGGTTGAGTATAGCCTCGATCGTTACAGCACAGTCGCACAAGGCCTGCAAGTGTTCGGCGGCACGGGTGGCAATCCCGACCTGAAGCCTTACCGCGCCACCAACTACAGCGCTTCCTACGAATGGTATTTCGGACCGAACAGCCTGTTTAACGTCGACCTGACCTATAAGGACGTTGAGTCCTACATTGTCAAGAAGTACACCTTCGTCGACGTGACTTTGCCCGAAAGTGCCCTAGGTTATTGCATGGGTACGGTCGGCCGTAACTGTAATCGCGTTGAAAACATGCTGATTTACGCGCCGCTCAACGGTAGTAATGCGAAGATCCCGGGCATTTCAGTTGGTTACCAAGGCAACCTGTGGTGGGGCTTCGGCATCCAGGCCAACGTGACCTTCCTTGATCAGCAGTATGGCTCCTTCACTGACGACTTCAATAAGACCAGCGGCAAGTTGCCGATGCCTTATCTGTCGCGTTGGAGCTACACAATCTCGCCGTATTATGAAAAGGGCCCGATTCAGGCACGTATTTCCTACACGGCGCGCAGCAAGTATAACACTCAGCTCGCCAGCGATCTGGTGCCGGCCAATTACGTTGATGGTTGGGGCCAGCTCGATGCCTCTGCTTCGTATAATCTGAATGACCAATTGTCCTTCAATGTATCGGCGCAAAACATCATTGACGATTTGCAGCACCCGTACACCACTGGCGGTCTGCCGCTTAGCTGGTCCAAGTATGGTACGCGCATCACTTTCGGTGTGACATACAAGATGCAGTAAGCCTATCCTCCCCGTGCTCTGATCTCAGGGCGCGGGGAGATTCCTGTCTGTGTTCTTAAAGCCTCGTTGCTGTTTCGCGCGTCTTGCCGGCAGGCGGCTTCTCCCGATAGCTCTCCTCCCTGACTATCCCTTGATGAACCGCCTGAGATTTCGATAAAATGTGTGTGTGGGTCGATATCCTGAAGGCGCTTTTGCGCTGGCCTTGAGAACATTGTGCGTTGCATTCGGCGGAAGATTTTTCCCAGATTTCGCCGAATGCACGCTTCCTTTTTGTAAACGTTTATTTGACCGGACCCGACGCACAAATCCTTGCTTTGCGAGCCCTTTACGGGCTTTGGTACAGCGCCTCTTAAACCGAGACGCTGATCTTTTTTTGCAAGGGTCAAGGCGTCTGTCCTGCCACCTTTGTTTGCCTGCCGGAGACTGCCCATGAAGTCCGACGATCACCACACGATGTCGCGCCGTAATCTGTTAAAAGGCGCTCTGGGGATAGGGGTTTTAGCTGGGCTCGGTGTGCCTGGTCTGGCGCTGGCGGCTTCTAACGACAACACAACACCGGTCGAACGCGATCAGCAGTGGCTGAAGGCGACGCAGAAATATGCGCCTGAGCGCAAGCGCTGGCTGGCCGAGGTCGACAAGGGTGATACCAACGGTCCGTTCCGTCCGGACTGGGCGGCGCTGCAGGCCTATCAGACACCGACATGGTATGCCGACGCCAAGTTCGGCATCTTCGTGCACTGGGGGCTCTATTCCATCCCGGCCTTTGGCGGCGAATGGTATTCGCGCAATATGTACATCAAGGACAGTGCGGCCTACGAGCACCATATCAAGACCTATGGTCCGCATACCCAGTTCGGCTACAAGGATTTCATCCCGCAATTCAAGGCGGAGGCCTTTGACGCCAGCGTCTGGGCCAAGCTGTTTCGCGACGCCGGCGCGCGCTATGTCGTGCCGGTCGCAGAGCATCATGACGGCTTCTCGATGTATGACAGCCATCTGTCCGATTATACCGCTGTCAAGATGGGGCCAAAGCGCGACCTTTTAGCGGAAATGTCCAAGGCTATAAAAGCGCAAGGTCTGCATTTCGCCCTGTCATCGCACCGCGCCGAACATGACTGGTTCTTCGATGAAGGCCGCAAGTTCCCGTCGGATGTCTCCGATCCCGCCCATGCCGGCCTCTATGGCCCAGCGCAGAGCCGCATCATCGGCGCTGGCGGCGATGTCGATCTCTTCGGTGACTACACCTATGTCTCGCAAGACTGGCTCGATGACTGGCTGGCGCGTCAGGCCGAGCTGGTCGAACGCTACGATCCCGAGCTGGTTTATTTCGACTGGTGGATCGGCCAGCCCTCCTTCCGCAACACCCTGCCGAAATTCCTCGCCTGGTATTACAACAAGGCGGCCCGTGAAGGCGGCTCGGCCATCGTCAACTACAAGCTTGGCGAATTCGCCGACGGCGCGGGCGTGCTTGATATCGAACGCGGTCAGGCGCCGGGCATCCGCAAGGATGTGTGGCAGACCTGTACCTCGATCAGCGACAAGTCGTGGGGTTATATCGAAAACGACACCTACAAGTCAGCCGAACAGCTTATTCACCTGATGGCCGATGTCGTCTCGAAGAACGGCAATCTGTTGCTCAATGTCGGGCCGCACGCCGATGGCCGCATCCCGGATGGCGCCAAAGATACGCTCCTGAAAATGGGCGCCTGGCTGAAGGTCAATGGCGAGGCCATCTATGGTTCGCGGCCGTGGGTCACCTTTGGCGAAGGCCCGACCGAAACGGCATCGGGCACTTTCGCGGAGAGCAAGAGCCGGCCTTATACCGCGCAGGATTTCCGCTTCACGGTGAAGGACGACGTGCTCTACGCCATCGAGATGACGCGCCCGGCTGGCGAAGTGACCATCACCTCGATCCGCAGCGATTACCCGGTGAAAAGCGTGCACCTCCTGGGTACGGACGCAAGCGTGGCTTTCCGCCAGACGGCAGAGGGTCTGACCTTGACCTTCCCGGCCAACGCGCCGGAACAGCTCGCCTATGTCTACCGGATCGAGACCCGTTAAGCGCAGCTTTGTGCCAACCTTCTAAAAACTGACATCAAAAGAGGAAGCCTCCATGCTGAAAACCGCCAAATTCGGTCTTATTTCGCTGTCGGTTTTGTGGATGGCGACAGGTGCGCTGGCCGCACCGCCGCAAGTGCAGGTGATCGACAACGGCTGGCACTTCCGCATGGCACCGGGTGATGAGGCCTTAAAGGCGCATCCGGACATGGCCGACTGGCTCAAGGCGACTGTACCCGGCACCACCCAAAGCGATCTGCTGGCGCTGAAAAAGCTGCCGGACCCCTATGTTTCGGATAACGAGGGCAAGGTGCAGTGGGTTGGTTTGTCGGACTGGCAGTACCAGACCGAGATCACCGTCACGGAAGCAACGCTGCAGCGCGATCACCTTGACCTGATTTTCGAGGGGCTGGATACCTTTGCGCAGGTCTCGGTCAATGGCCAGAAGGTGCTGGCATCGGACAACATGTTCCGCACCTGGCGCGTGCCGGTCAAGGGCGTGCTGAAGACCGGTGCCAACATCATTACGGTCGATCTGGCTTCGCCGCTGAAGACAATGAAGCCGCTGGTCGCCGACATGCCCTATGTCATGCCGGGCGCCTACGATTCCGTCTGGGGCGATGAACCGCTTGGCCGCAATTCCTCGACCTATGTGCGCAAGGCCGGTTATCACTATGGCTGGGACTGGGGTCCGCGCATTGTCGCGCTCGGGATCTGGAAGCCGGTGAAGCTGGAAGCCTGGGATGACGCGCGCCTGGCCGATTTCCACGTCGCGCAAGTTCATCTCGATGATCAGGTGGCGGCGTTAGAGGCGTCGTTTGATATCCAGTCCGACACGGTCCAGACCGTTACGGTGAGCGCCGATATCACCGCGCCGGATGGCACGGTCCAGACTGTCAAACAAGAGGTGGCCCTGTTCGCCGGCCTCAATCCGATCAGCGTGCCGGTGCAGGTGAAAAGCCCGCAGCGCTGGTGGCCGGTCGGTTACGGCAAGGCCAATCTCTACACGGTCAAGGCGACTGTCACGCAAGGCGCGGACGTCATCGGACAGTCGACACGCAAGATTGGTTTGCGTACCACGGAGATCCGGCGCGAAAAAGATCAGTGGGGCAAGAGCTTCGAGATCGTGATCAATGGCGTGCCGGTCTTCGCCAAGGGCGCTAACCTGATCCCGTTCGACATGATCCCGACGCGCGTCACCGCGTCCGAGCAGGACCGGATGCTGCAATCGGCGGTCGACGCCAATATGAACATCCTGCGTGTCTGGGGCGGCGGTACCTATCAGGATGACCACGTCTATGACAAGGCCGATGAACTGGGCCTGATGATCTGGCAGGACTTTATGTTTGGCGGCGCCATCATACCCTATGACCGTGATTTCCGCGAAAGCACACGGGTTGAAGCGGTCGAACAGGTCAAGCGCCTGCGCAATCACCCTTCGATCGTTATCTGGGCGGGGAATAACGAGGTCCAAACCGATTGGGAGAACTGGGGCGGCGGCACGGCCGATCTGAAAAAGAGCGTCTCGCCGGAAGAGCGAGATCGAACTCGTCACCGGCATGGTTCGCATGTTCGATCAGGTCTTGCGCGGTGCGGTCGATCAGAATGCACCCGGCACACCTTACTGGGCGTCGTCGCCTTCCACCGACTATGACGGCGCCGCCGATCAGGACAATGACGGCGATCGTCACTACTGGAGCGTCTGGGGCGGCAAGCCGGTCGAGGAATATCTCAAGGTTACGCCGCGTTTCATGAGCGAATACGGCCTGCAATCCTTCCCGGTCATGGCCACGATCAAGGCGTTTGCCTCGGACAAGGACATGCAACCGGAAGCGCCGGTCATGCGCGCGCACCAGAAGTACGACAAGGGCAATGGCAACAAGCGCCTGATGCTCTATATCCGCAACAATTACGGTGAGCCGAAGACCTTTGGCGATTTCGTTTATCTTAGCCAGTTGATGCAGGCTGATGGTATCGAGCTGGCAGCGTCGCACCATCGCGCCAGCCGCCCGCAGACCATGGGCTCAATGTACTGGCAGTTAAACGATGTCTGGCCGGGTGCGTCCTGGGCCAGCGTTGACTATTACGGTCGCTGGAAGGCGCTGCAATTCCGCGCCCGGCGTTTTTATGCGCCGCTCACCGTCAGCCTGCTGCGCAAGGACGGCGTGACCGAGGCCCATATCCTCTCCGATCTGACGACCGAAAAGGCCCTGACCTGGCGCCTGCGCACGCTCGATTTCTCCGGCAAGGTGCTAAACGAAAAGACGGGTTCGACCACGGTGGCCGCGCTGTCGAGCCCGCAGGTTGGCAGCTATAGCGATGCCGAGCTTCTCGCAGGCGCCGGCGCCAAAACAACGCAAATCCTGTTTGAGCTTCTGGATGGCGATAAGGTCGTGGCGAAAGCGTTTGGCTACACAGCCGCGACCAAGGCGCTCGACTGGGTTGATCCGAAACTGACTACCACGATCAAACCCGCCGCGGGCGGTTTCGATATCACGGTGACGTCGAAGGCGGCGGCGCGCGGCGTCTGGCTGGATATCGGCGATCTCAAGGCCGACCTGTCGGATAACAGCTTCGATATGACCGGTGGGGAGATGGTGACGGTTCATGTCACAACGGGCGTCTCTCTGGCCGCATTGAAAAAGACACTGAAAGTCCGTTCCTATTACGGCTCGGCTGGTCCGGTGGCGAACTGATGCGTGCGCTTTCCATCTCCCTCCTGCTGACGGCTGCGTATATCCCCGCCGCTGTCGCGGCGAAACCGGCGGCGAAGCCCAGCTTGCCGCCGGTGGTCGCTCAGATGACGCTGGACGAAAAGGTCAGTCAGCTCCAGGCAGCCGCACCGGCCATCCCGCGCCTTGGCGTGACCGGCTATAACTGGTGGAATGAGGGCCTGCACGGTGTCGCTCGTGCGGGTGAGGCGACTGTCTTCCCGCAGGCGATTGGTCTGGCTGCGACCTGGGACGTCGATCTGATGCACAGTGTCGGCGATGTGGTGGCCACCGAAGCGCGCGCCAAGTTCAACACGGTGGGGGCTGACAAGGACCATGGCCGTTATCTTGGCCTGACGATCTGGTCGCCCAATATCAATATCTTCCGCGACCCGCGCTGGGGCCGTGGTCAGGAAACCTATGGCGAAGACCCGCACCTGACCGGCGCGCTCGGCACCGCCTTCGTGCAGGGCCTGCAAGGGCCCGATCCGCTGCATCCGAAAACCATCGCCTCGGTCAAGCATTTCGCTGTCCATTCGGGACCGGAGGCTGGCCGCCACGGTTTCGACGTCGATGCCTCGCCCTACGATCGCGAGGCCACCTATCTGCCAGCCTTCCGTCAGGTGGTGACCGAAGGCAAGGCGCAGTCGGTGATGTGCGCCTACAATTCGCTGCATGGCGTTCCGGCCTGCGCTTCGGATGACCTGCTCAATATCCGCCTGCGCAAGGACTGGAAGTTCAACGGCTATGTCGTGACCGATTGCGATGCGGTCGAGGATATGTACGCCTTTCACTTCTACCGCGAAACACCGGAAGAGAACGCGGCCGAAGCCCTCAAGGCCGGCACCGATCTCAACTGCGGCACCTATTACAAGCACCTGAAAACCGCCGTCGAAAAGAAGCTGGTAACGCAAGGCCAGCTTGATACCGCCGTGACGCGTTTGTGGGATGCGCGCACCAAGCTCGGTCTTGATGGCATTCTGAGTCCCTACAGCACGATCGGCGCCGATCAGATTCACACGCAAGCCGCCGCCGATCTGACGCTGAAAGCGGCGCGTGAATTCGATCGTGCTGCTGAAAAACGACGGTGTCCTGCCACTCAAATCCTCCGCCAAGATCGCCGTGGTCGGTCCCAATGCCGATACGCTGGAAATTCTTCAGGCCAATTATCACGGCACCGCCATCGATCCGGTAACGCCGCTGAAAGGCCTGCGCGCGGCGCTGGGCGCCGATAAGGTTAATTATGCGCAAGGTGCCAATATCGCCGAGGGCGTGGCGATACCTATTCCGGAAACCGCGCTCTCCACGGGTAAGGACGCGGGCCTTATTGGCGAATATTTCGACAATCCGGACTTTATCGGCCAGCCGGTGCTGACGCGCATCGACAAGACGATCAATCTCGACCTCTACAATGTCGTGCCGGTCAAAGGCTTTGAAAACAAGCCTTACGGTGTGCGCTGGAGCGGTTACCTGACCCCGCCGGCCGCCGGTGATTACCAGCTTAAACTCTACACCGAGCGCTGCTGGGAATGCGACAACCAGCACGATGTGCTCATGCTCTACATCGACGACAAGCCGGTGATCAGCGATACGGGCGATGGCAAGTCTTTGAGCGCGGATGTGCGTTTTGAGGACACCAAACCCCGCAAGATCCGGCTGGAGTTTAAACATACCGGTCAGGACTGGGGCGTGCGTCTGCAATGGCAAGCCCCGGCAGACACGCAGATCGCCGAAGCCGTCAAGGCGGCGCAAACCGCCGATGCCGTGGTGGCCTTTGTCGGCCTGTCCCCCGATATTGAGGGCGAAGAACTGTCGATCCTGGTGCCCGGTTTTGATCGCGGCGACCGCACAGATCTGGCCCTGCCGGCGCGTCAGGAAGCCTTGTTGAAAGCCTTGAAAGCCACCGGCAAGCCGTTGATCGTCGTCAATTTGTCCGGCGGCGCGGTGGCGCTCAACTGGGCGAAGGCCCATGCTGATGCGCTTCTGCAAGGCTGGTATCCCGGCGAATCCGGCGGCACCGCCATCGCGGAAACCCTGCTGGGCCAAAACAATCCATCCGGCCGATTGCCAGTGACCTTCTACAAGTCGGTGCAGGACCTGCCGCCCTTTATCGACTACCGCATGGAGGGGCGCACCTATCGTTATTTCAAGGGCGAGGCCCTCTATGGCTTCGGTTACGGCCTGAGCTACACCACCTTTGGCTACAGCGATATTCGCCTGTCGGGCGCGTCGGTGGCGGCAGGGCAGGGCGTGACGGTCACCGCCACGGTCACCAATACCGGCAAGGTGGAAGGCGATGAGGTGGCGCAGGTTTATCTGATGCCGCCGGCCGATGCGCAGGGCCTGAAGCACAGTCTGGTCGGTTTCAAACGCGTCCACCTGAAGCCAGGCGAAAGCCGTCAGGTGACCTTCGACCTGACGCCGCGTGACCTAAGCACGGTCGATCGCCGCGGCAATCGCGCGCAGACGGCTGGCACCTATGGCCTGTTTGTCGGCGGTGGCCAGCCAACGCCAACCGACGCCCAACTGACACTGACCCTTACCGGTCATCAATCCTTACCCAAGTAGAAAGTCAATCATGACGACCCGCAGAGATTTCCTGACCGCCCTAAGCGCAACAGTGAGTGCCGCAGCAGCTATTGGCGGCCTGATCCCGGCCGGTGCGGCGCTGGCGGCCAATGCCCGTTTCGGCATTGTCGGTGATGATTTCGTGCTCGACGGCAAGCCGATCCATCTGATGGCCGGCGAGATGCACTATCCGCGCATTCCGCGCGCGCTATGGCGCGATCGTCTGAAGAAGATGAAGGCCCTGGGCCTCAACACCCTGTGCACCTATGTCTTCTGGAATGCGCATGAGCGCCGCAAGGGTGAATACGACTTCTCCGGTAATCTCGATCTGGCGGCGTGGGTCAAGATGGCGCAGGAAGAGGGCCTGTGGGTGTTGTTGCGCCCCGGTCCCTATAGCTGCGGGGAATGGGATAGTGGTGGCTATCCCGGCTGGTTCCTCAACGATCCGGATATCAAGCCGCGTTCGCTCGATCCGCGCTACATGCAGCCGTCCGGCGAATGGATGAAACGGATCGGTCAGGAGGTCGCCCACCTCGAAATCGACAAGGGCGGGCCGATTCTGATGACCCAGGTCGAGAACGAATACGGCTCCTATGGCAACGATCTCGTCTATATGCGGGCGGTCAAGGATCAGGTGCGTGCCGCCGGTTTCGACGGCATGCTCTATACGGTCGACGGCGCGGCCGTGCTGCAGAACGGCGCCCTGCCGGAACTGTTCAATGGCATCAATTTCGGCACGCATGACAAGGCGAAGAACGAGTTTGCCGCCTATGACAAGTTCAAGACCGGCGGTCCGCGCATGTGTACCGAACTGTGGGGCGGCTGGTTCGATCACTATGGTGAGATGCACTCTTCCATGCCGATCCCGCCGCTGATCGAGAGCCTGCAATGGATGCTCGACAACAAGATCTCCATCAGCTTCTACATGCTGCATGGCGGCACGTCGTTCGGCTTCGACGCCGGCGCCAATTTTGACAAGAACACAAAAACCTATCAGCCGGATATTTCGAGCTATGACTATGACGCCATGCTCGATGAGGCTGGCCGTCCGACGCCGAAATATGAGGCCGCCAAGGTCCTGTTCCAGAAGTATCTGCCGGCCGAGCGTTTCACGGCCATGCCTGAACCGGAAAAGGCCATCAACATCAAGCGTTTCCGCCTGAATGAGGCCGCTCCCTTAAGCCAGCTTCTTGGTAAACCGGTGAGCGCGGCACAGCCCCGGACGCTGGAGCAACTCGATCAGCCGCATGGCATTATGATTTATCGACACAAGGCTATGACCGCGCTTAAGGGGGCTCTCAGTTTTGGTGAGGTGCGCGATTATGCCATGGTGTCGGTCGGCGGTGTGCCGGCGGGCACGCTCGACCGTCGCTATCACGAGACCAGCCTCGATATCACCGCCAGAAAGGGCGAGGTGGTCGAGGTGCTGGTCGATACCATGGGCCGTATCAACTATGGCGACCAGATCGGCAAGGACCAAAAGGGCCTGATCGGTGAGGTCAAGCTGGGCGACGCCACCCTGAACGGCTGGGCGCATTACAGCCTGCCGCTTGATGATGTGAGCGCGCTTACATTCGCCAGGCGCCATGTCGATGGACCCGCCTTCTATCGTGGCCATTTTGAGGTCACGGAGGTCGGTTACAGCTTCCTCGACCTGCGGGGCTGGGGCAAGGGCTATGTCTGGGTCAATGGTCATAATCTCGGCCGTTACTGGTCAGTCGGGCCGCAGCACGCCGTCTTCGTGCCGGCGCCCTATCTTAAGGCGGGTTTGAACGAGGTCATCGTGCTTGATCTGCACGAAGGGGCTGAGCGTTCGCTGGCCGGGGGCAAGAACCAGATCTGGGATCGTCCCGGTCTGGTGGAACTGTAGGAGTAAGCCATGCAGCGCAGGCAACTGATCTTGGGCGGTGCGGCGATCGTCGCTCTGGCGGCGTCACAGGCCCTGGCCGATATACCGGCCATGTCGCCGATCGTCGCGGATGGCGTGCGGCCGCCGGTGGGGGTACGCAAGTTCAAGAGCGCAGCCGTCGAGGCGGTCATTAAAAAGACGACCAAGGCGCTGAAAGACCCGGAACTGGCGCGCCTGTTCACCAACTGCTACCCCAATACGCTCGATACAACGGTCGAGACCGGCGTGATGGACGGCAAGCCCGACAGCTTCGTCATCACCGGCGATATCAAGGCTTTGTGGCTGCGCAATTCCTCAGCGCAGGTCTCGCCCTATTTACCGCTGGCGGTGAACGACAAAGCCTTACGCACCCTGTTTCACGGCCTGATCCAGCGTCAGGCGCGCTGCATCCTGATCGATCCTTACGCCAACGCCTATATGCATGATCCCAAGGCCATGACCGATCTGTCGTGGTCGCAGACCGACCAGACCGATATGAAACCGGGCGTGGCCGAACGCAAATGGGAGATCGACAGCCTGTGTTATCCGATCGGTCTGGCTCATGGCTATCTGGTAGCTACCAAGGACGTATCGCCCTTCGACGACACCTGGCGCGCTGCCATGCGGACCGTCGTCCAGACCTTCCGTGATCAGCAGCGTAAAGAGGGTGATGGTCCCTACAAGTTCAATCGCACCGCTTCGGAGCCGACCGAAACCCTGGCGCATGGTTATGGCTGGCCGACCCGCGTCACCGGCATGATCCATTCCGGTTTCCGGCCGTCGGACGACGCCTGCACCTATCCGTACTTTATCCCCGGCAATGCGTTCGCCGTGGTCTCCTTGCGCCAGCTCGCCGATATCTCCGAGATGACCGGCCTGGGCACGGACTTCAAAGCCGGCTGTTTGGCGCTGGCCGCCGAGGTCGAGACCGCGATGCACGCCTATGGCAAGATGAAGGATGCGGACGGCAACGACATCTGGGCCTATGAGGTCGATGGCTATGGCAATGCGCTTTTTATGGACGATGCCAATGTGCCGAGCCTGTTGAGCCTGCCCTATCTTGGTTTCTGCACCAAGGATGATCCGCTCTATGTGCGCACCCGCGCGGCGGTTTTGAGCGCACGCAATCCCTATTACTATGCCGGCAAGGTGCTCAAGGGCGTCGGCAGCCCGCATTCGGGCCTGAACACCGTCTGGCCGATCGCACTGATGATGCAGGCCCTGACCAGCACGGACGATGCCGAGATCAAGGCCTGTCTGGCCGAGCTGAAAGCCGCCGCCGCATCGCGTGGGTTCATGAATGAATCGGTTGGCAAGGATGACGCGGCGATCTTCACGCGCTCGTGGTTCGCCTGGGCCAACAGCCTCTTTGGTGAACTGATTTTGACCTTGCTGGCTGAAAAGCCGGCCCTGCTGACTTAAGGACATGGCCATGATCTCCCGTCGTCAGGTCTTAGCCGGCAGTGCTGCGATCAGCGTTCTGCCGCATACCGGTTTCGCGGCTTCAAGCTCCCTGTGCGACCATGTCGATCCGTTTATCGGCACCGGCGGGCACGGACATCTCTATCCCGGCGCCACCGTGCCGTTTGGCATGGTGCAGCTTTCGCCCGATACCAGCAATCAGGGCTGGGATTCCTGCTCTGGCTATCACCAGAACGACGGCTCAATCATGGGCTTTTCGCACACCCACTTAAGCGGCACCGGCTGTCCTGATATGCTCGATGTTCTGCTGGTGCCGGCCACGGGCGAGGTCAAACTGACGCCGGGTCCGATCAGTGATCCCGACGCCGGCTACCGCTCGCGCTATGACCGCACGACGGAAACGGCGACGCCTGGCTATTACAGCGTCGAACTGACCGACAGTCGCGTGAAGGCCGAACTGACGGCCACGACGCGCGTTGGCCTGCATCGCTACACGTTTCCGCAAGGCGAGGGCGGGCACGTCCTGCTCGATCTGGCGCACGGTGCGATCAAGTGGTGGGGTGAACGCGATCTCATTCTCGACAATCTGTCGCTGAAGCTCATCGGTAACGACACGATCGTTGGCGGCCGTCAGGTGTTCCAGTGGGCCAAGGGGCGCTGGATCTTTTTCGCGCTCAAACTGTCGCGGCCGTTTGCACGCGCCGACCTCTATAGCGATGACCAGCCAGCCACTGGCAAGGAGCTGACGGGCAAAAACCTTAAGGCTGCCCTGCATTTCCCAGATGCCGGAAGCGCGCCGTTGCTCATCAAGGTAGGTATCTCCTCGGTGGATATCGACGGCGCGCTGAAGAACCTCGATACGGAATTGCCTGACTTCGATTTCGAGCGTGTCCGCACCTCGGCGCGCGCCGCCTGGGAGCAGGAACTGTCGAGGGTGCGCGTCGACATGGCGAGCGAGACCGACACAAAAATCTTCTACACCGCGCACTATCATACGCTTCTGGCGCCTTCGATCTTCCAGGATGTCGACGGTCGTTATCGCGGTATGGATAACGCGGTCCACACGCTTAAAGCCGGCGAAGCCAGCTATTCGACCTACAGCCTGTGGGATACCTATCGCGCCGTCCACCCCTTCTTCACGATCACGCAAAAAGAGCGCTTGCCGGGCATGATCGGCGCGCTGGTACGCATGGGTGAGCAAAGCCCGGACGGTGTGCCGATCTGGCCCCTGCAGGGGCGCGAAACCGACACCATGATCGGTTATCACTGCGCCTCGGTGCTGGCCGAGGCCGCGGCCAAGGGCGTCAGGGGCGTCGATTACAAGGCCGGTTACGCCGTGCTGGCCAAGCGCGCCTTTGTCGATGACGTGCATGGCCTTGGGCTCTATCGCCGTATGGGCTATATCCCGGCCGATACGGTCGATGAGGCGGTGTCGCGCACACTCGAATACGCCTATTCGGACTGGTGCACCTCGAAACTGGCGGCCTATGTCGGCGACGGCAAGGCGGCGACAACGCTGAAAGTGCGTTCGCAGAATTACCGCAATGTCTTTGACACCACGTCTGGCTTTGTGCGCGGCAAGCAGATGGACGGCCAGTGGGTCACCCCCTACAACCCCCATTCGCTGGGGCACGACCAGACGAAGTGGCGCGACTATACCGAGACCAATGGCTGGCAGGCCACCTTCCTGAACCAGCACGATATTTATAACTATGCCAATCTCTTCGGCGGCCTGAAAGCCTACGAGGCCAAGATCGACGCCCTGTTCAGCGAAAAGTCTGACGCCAATGAGAAGAGCCTCGACGATATCACTGGCCTGGTCGGGCAATATGCCCACGGCAACGAGCCGAGCCACCACGTCGCCTATCTCTATGCCTACACCGGCGCACCGTGGAAGACGCAAAGCCGCGTCCGCGAACTGATGCGTGACATGTACCGCGCTGCACCCGACGGTATGGAAGGCAATGAGGACTGCGGCCAGATGAGCGCCTGGTATCTGATGAGCGCGCTTGGCGTCTACGCCGTCGATCCGGTCAGCACGAACTATATTTTCGGCTCGCCTTTGGTGAAACACGCAGAGATCGCCATAGGTGGCGGCCGTAAGCTGATCATTGAGGCGCCGGTCAATAGCCCCGACAATATCTATGTGCAAGGGGTGCGCTGGAACGGCAAACCCTATACAAAAAGCTGGATAGCCCACGCTGATCTGATGCGCGGCGGCCGGCTCACCTTCGACATGGGGCCACAGCCCAATCCGGCCTTTGGCGCCAAGATCACCGATCGTCCGCCTTCCTTTATCTGAGAGACACCGTCATGACCCATCGCCGCGATTTTTTCAAAACCACCCTGGCTGTCTCGTCCCTGCTCGGCATCGCCGGTACGGCGTCAGCCGCGTCATCGTCAAAGCCCATCGTCGTCTCGACCTGGGACTTCGGTGTGGCGGCCAATCAGGCGGCGTGGGAGGTTATCAAAAGCGGCGGTCATGCGCTCGATGCGGTTGAGGCCGGCGCGCGCATTCCCGAAGTCGATATGAAGAACCACAGCGTCGGTCGCGCCGGCTATCCGGATCGTGACGGCCATGTCTCGCTCGATGCCAGCATTATGGACGAGCGCTGGCGCTGCGGCGCGGTGGCGGCGCTGGAGCACATCGCCCACCCGATTTCGGTGGCGCGCCGTGTCATGGAAAAAACACCGCACGTCCTGCTGGTCGGGGCGGGCGCCCTGCAATTCGCCGTCGAACAGGGTTTCCAGCCGGAAGAGCTGCTGACGCCGGACTCCGAAGCGGCGTGGAAGGACTGGCTGAAAGAAGCCCGTTACGCGCCGGTCGCCAACAGCGAGATGTCGACCTACGGCCATGCCCCGGGCAGCGTCGTGCCGGGCGATGTGCATAACCACGATACGCTGGGCATTCTGGCGCTGGATGCGCAGGGCCGCCTGTCGGGCGCTTGCACCACCAGCGGCATGGCGTGGAAACTGCGCGGCCGCGTCGGCGACAGCCCGATCATCGGCGCGGGCCTCTATGTTGATGGTGAGATTGGCGCTGCCACCTCGACCGGTGTTGGCGAAGAGGTCATCCGCAATGCCGGAAGCTTCCTCGTCGTCGAGTTAATGCGTCAGGGCCGCACGCCGCAACAGGCGTGTGAAGAGGCGGTCATGCGGATCGTCAAGCGTCGCCCTGAAGCGGTAAAAACCCTGCAGGTCGGCTTTTTGGCCTTGAACACCAAGGGTGATGTTGGCGCCTTTGCGATTCAGAAGGGTTTTGTCTACGCGCAATGCGACGCCGCGAAAACCGATCTGGTGGTGCCGGCGAAAAGCGTTTTTGGCTAAGCGGCTCAAGGGGGGAATATGAACAAGATATTTGGCGTTCGCGTGATCAGGGTCGCGTTTTTGGTGGCGTGCTTTGGCGGCTGTCTGGGATCAAGCGGTTTTGCAGCAGATACGCCGCCGCCGGTAAAAAAGGATAAGCCTTTCAAAGAGCGTGCAGAGGCCTTGCACGCAGCCTTGACCCGGCGCGTGGGGTCGGGTGATACTGAAGCGATGGTCTATCTGGCGACGCTCAAGGAACAGGGCGACGACGCAGAAACCGCTGACTTGGCCGGCGCTTTCGATCTGTACGAGCGGGCCGGCGCGCGTGGCAATCCGGACGCCGTGAAAAAAATGTGTCTGGCCTATCTGCTTGGGGAAGGACGGCCGAAGGATGTGGTCAAGGCCTCTGGCTTCTGTAACCGGATCGATAGCAAGGACGCGGTGACCTTTTTCTGGGGTGGCTATGATTATCAGCATGGCCTGAGTGGCCCGAAGGACATCACATCCGCCGAAGTTCTGTACCAGCAGGCGTATGAGAATGGGAGTGGTGAGGCCGCGGACGCGATCGGACAGTTGGCCTTTGACGGCGGGCATCTTGACGCCGCGCGCAGTTGGTATCGCAAGGGCGCAGCCCTGGGATCGATCGACGCCATGGATCATCTGGCGGCCATGGTCGAACAGGGGCAGGGTGGTGTCAAGGATACGGTGGAGGCGGCCTGGCTTTATGGCTTGGCGGCGCAACGTGGCCATACGCATGCCGCGGCATGGATGGCGGCGCATCCGGGTGCCGAGGCGCCGCTCGTCTGTCTGGCCAACGAAACATCCGAGGTCAGCCTGGTCCACACCTATGGGCGGGACCGCAAGAGCGAAACCTTGACGTCCAGCCGAATAACATCATTGTTGCGGACGAATTTGGGTGGCATGCCCGCGCCGGGCAATAACCTTCCTTATTATTATGCCTATTTTGAATGCTATATTGGCACGTCACGTGACGTAGATCTGTGCGTTGCCACGCGTGAATTCCCCGCGGCCCGCAACATCAACCGGATTCTGCACGCCGTATGGGACGGCCGGATTTCCACCCCTGAATATGACGTGGCCGGCAATCGCATGGCGCAGTCGCGCTTCAAAGCCGGTGTCGCTATCGTGTTCCCGGATTGATGCCTTGAGGAGAGCCAAAGAGCTTATTTGGCGGTCTGCGCGGTACGCTTGCCTGATGTTGATCCTTGGCGTCTTCTTTGTCGCCACACCCCTCCGTGCGGCTGATCTTGAGTGTTGCCATATTATAACTGCCCCAGGGGCCACGCCGCAGGCTATGGCGGCGGTCAACCTGCTGCGCGAGGATAGGCAACAGCCTGGTCCCGTGACGAATGGGCGTCCCAGCGTGCTGATTATTGCAAGGCGCAGTGACGTTGCGGGTCTTCTTCCCCCCTCGATGCGCGTTGCATGGCGGCAAAAGCTTAAGGCCCTGCCGCCGCCGACGCCCGAAGCCTACGCGATCATGCGCATCGGCGACCGTTTGATCGTGGCTGGTGACGACGATCGCGGCCTCCTTTTTGGCGTTGGTTACCTGCTCCGCAAAGGCCCTGCGGCACCGGACACCTATGCCGCCCCTCAGATGGCTTTCAGGGCGCATCAGATCGGCTACCGCTTCAAGAACAACAGCTATGACGCTTTTACGCTTGCCATGTTTGAGCAGCAGGTGCGCGATCTGGCGGTTTTCGGCGCCAACGGCGTCCAGTGGATCGCGCCGGTGTCGGACGATGCCGCGGCAAGTCCGCTGTTTACCGCCGCGCCGCTGGACATGGCGATCGGTGTGTCGGGCCTTATGAAGACATACGGCCTCGATTTTGATCTCTACTATCCGCAGATGGGCGACGACTACATGAAGCCTGCCACGCGCGAGGCGGAACTGGCGCGCTTTGAAGAGCTGGTGAAGCGCCTGCCTAAGGTGGATGCGCTTTATATTCCCGGCGGTGACCCCGGTCACACGCAACCGGACGTGCTGTTTCCTCTTGTGGCCGCCGAGGTGGCTATTCTTCACCGCTATCATCCCAAAGCGACGGTCTGGCTGTCAGCGCAAGGGTTTGACAAGGCGCAGTATGAGCGGTTTTACGCGCTTTTGGCCAAGGAACCGGACTGGCTGACCGGCGTCTTTTTCGGGCCGCAATCGCGCGATCCTCTGCCGGTGCAGCGGGCGCGCATTCCTTCGCGCTACAAGCTTATCTTCTACCCCGACATCGCCCATACGATGCACGCGCAGTTTCCGGTGCCCCAGTGGGACCCGGCGTTCGCCCTGACCGAAGGCCGCGAACCGATCAATCCGCAGCCGCGCGCCCAAAGTCATATTTTTCGCCATTTCGCCGGAGATATTGATGGTTTCGTCACCTACTCCGAAGGCGTGAACGATGACGTCAACAAGATGCTGTGGTCACAACTGGGTTGGAATGCCAACACCGACAGCGATACTATCCTCGCCGATTATGGCCGCTATTTTCTTGGCGATCCGGGGTTTGCCGAAGGGCTGAAGGCGCTGGAGCGCAACTGGGACGGACCGGTGGCCGGGAATGACGGTATCGAACCGACCCTGGCGTTTTTCGAGCACATGGCGCCATCCCATCAGGACAACTGGCGGTTTGAAATGGCCTGGTATCGCGCCACCTATGACGCCTATGTCCGCCGCCGCGTCATCGCGGAGCGGATGCGAGAGACTCAGGCCTATGCGGCCCTCAAAACGGGCGACATGCCCGCGGCACGTCTGGCGCTGGCGGCGGCCGATACAGCCGATGTGAGCGCTTTGCGGACGCGTCTTTTTGAGCTGGCGGGCAAGCTTTACAGCCATATCGGCCTGCAACTCAGCGTCAAACTTTATGGCGCCTCGGCGATCGAGCGCGGCGCCAATCTCGACCGGATCGATATGTCGCTGAATGACCGTGTATGGCTGACGCGGCAGATGGATGAGATCGAGGCGCTGAAAGATCCCTTGCAAAGGGCGGCCCGCCTCAAGGCCCTCGCAGACGGTGACACCCCGCCGCCGGGTGGTTTCTACGATGATCTCGGCGATCCGGGCCTTGAACCGCATCTGGTGCGCGGGGCCGGCTTTGCCAGCGATCCGGAAATGTATGACAGCGCCATCGACGGCATAGCCGATATGACGCCCGATGACGGCTGGCGCATGGCCTGGGTGACCTATGCCGAAACCCTTTACGAAGTGCCGATCACCCTGCGCTATGACCATCTCGATCCCAAGGCCGCCTATCGTCTGAAAATCGTCTATGCCGGCGAAGGCTACGCCTTGCCGATCCGGCTTACCGCCAATGGCGTGGTGCTGCGCGATTTCAGTGAACGCACGTCCAATCCGATGACGGTGGAACTGGATGTGCCGCAAGCCCTGACACGTCATGGCGAGCTGACCCTGGAATGGACCCGGCCCGACGGTCTGGGGGGCAGCGGACGCGGGCATCAGGTGGCGCAGGTCTGGCTGTTGCCGCGTTAGAGCGCTTTTTCGAAAAGTGTGACGCACTTTTCGAAAAAGCGCGTCAAAACAAAAAATTAGAGCGTGTTCCGATCTGATCCAATCAGATCGGAACACGCTCTATGCTGAAAACCGCGCGCCGTGGCCAGCACCAAGGCCAAAATCCATCAGATCAACGAAACTGTGACTATAAAGTGCCTGTTCCTGGGTTGACATCAAGACTTGTGCCCCGAACTATAGGGGCAATCCGCTTTATACGCCTTGTATAGTCGTAATGTTGCGGGCCTTTTCTGTCAAAAACTCTAAAGGCGGCTTATGGAACATCATAATATATCTCTCATCACGACACTGGCGTCCGGTTTTGGACTGGCGCTTGTGTTTGGCTTTCTTGCCGAAAAAATCAAACTACCCGCGCTGATCGGTTATCTCTTCGCGGGTATACTGATAGGCCCGGCCACGCCCGGTTTTGTGGCCGACACCAACATCGCTGCGCAATTGTCCGAGATCGGCGTCATGCTGCTGATGTTCGGCGTGGGCCTGCATTTCTCACTGGCGGATTTGATGTCGGTGAAGCGTATCGCCCTGCCGGGCGCCATCGTGCAGATGTCACTGGCGACACTGCTCGGCATGGCGCTGGCGATGTGGGGGTGGGGCTGGAGTTTCGGCGCGGCGCTTGTGTTTGGTGTATCACTGTCCTGCGCCTCGACGGTTGTGCTGCTAAAGGCCCTGGAAGCGCGCAAGGCCGTCGACAGCATAAACGGCCGCATCGCCGTTGGCTGGCTGGTCGTCGAAGATTTGGTGACGGTTCTGGTGCTGGTCTTGCTGCCGCCTCTGGCGCAGCTTTTAGGGGCCACCGGCGGGACAGGCCAGGCTTTCACCGGCAATCTGTGGGTGGAAATCGGCAAAACGCTTTTGAGCGTCGGCGCTTTTATTGCCCTGATGCTGCTGGTAGGGCGCCGCGTTTTGCCATGGATTCTTCTGCAGGTCGCGCGCACCGGCACACGCGAACTCTTCACCTTGGCGGTCATCGCCGCCGCGATCACCATTGCCTGGTGCGCGTCTGAATTGTTCAGCGTGTCTTTCGCGCTTGGTGCCTTCTTCGCCGGCATGGTGATGCGGGAATCGAAGTTCAGCCATCGCGCAGCCGAGGAGTCGCTGCCGTTGCGTGATGCCTTCTCGGTGCTGTTTTTTGTCTCGGTGGGGATGTTGTTCAATCCCATGGTGCTGGTCGAAAAGCCGCTTGAGGTTCTGGCTGTCGTTGCCATCATTATTGTCGGCAAGGGCGTTGCCGCGGCCGTTTTGGCGCTCATCCTGCGCTATCCGTTAAACACGGCCCTGACCGTAGCGGCCGGTCTGGCGCAGATTGGCGAATTTTCCTTCATCCTTGGTGGACTGGGCGTCAGCCTGGGCGTTCTGCCGCAGGAGGGCATGAACCTGCTTCTGGCCGGGGCGCTGATTTCCATTGCCCTCAATCCCTTCGTCTTCAAGGCGATCGAACCAGCCAGTGCCTGGGTGCTGAAACATTCTTCGCTGGCGCGCGCTCACGAACGCAGCGACGACGTGCTGGCGGTCCTGCCGGATACCACGGCCGATAAATATCTCAGTGGCCAGGTGATTGTCGTGGGCTTTGGCCGTGTCGGCAAATGGCTGGCCGAGTCGCTCGATGCGCAAGGAATCGCCTATGTTGTGGTGGAGGAAGACCGCGACCGCGTCGAGGAACTGCGCGCGCAGGGCAAGGCGGCTGTTTTTGGCAATGCCACGCAGTCGGATGTTCTGATACAGGCGCATATCGCCACGGCGTCCATGCTGGTGGTCGCCACGCCGGATCTGATCAATATCAGCCAGATGGTCGATACGGCGCGGCGCATCAATCCGGCGGTTGAGATCGTGTTGCGAACGCATAGCCAGGACGAGGTGGACTTCCTGCGCCGCGAAAAGATGGGCGAGGTGTTTTTCGGAGAAGAAGAACTGGCGAAGAATATCCTCGACCATATCCGAAAGCGTTTCGATACGCCGGTCATGGCCCATGGGTAAAAGGGTTGCCAACCTTGACCCATCTCGTCGTGACCACAGGCTATGCCCGTTCAGGTCTCGAAGCCGAGGCGGCGCACTCACCTGTTCTTGCGCTGGAAGGTCCTGTTGCCACGCGGTCCGGTCTGGACCGGAGTATTGCTGACGTTCTCTTCGAGCAGTTTGCGCCAGCGCGCCACACGTTCTTCATCGAGGGCGCCGGAAGCGACGGCGGCGCGCACCGCGCAGCCCGGCTCGTGGGCGTGGCTGCAATCGCTGAACTTGCACAAGGGCGCCAGTTCGGTGATTTCGGCGAACAGGGTGTCGATACCATAGGCCACGTCACCGACATGCAGATTGCGCATCCCCGGTGTGTCGATGATCCAGCCGCCGCCCGACATAGCATGGAGAGAGCGAGCGGTTGTGGTGTGGCGGCCTTTGGCATCGTGCTCCCGTATGCCGCCCGTCTGTTGTGGAGACTGGCCGGTGCCGGCCAGGGTATTGACAAGTGTCGATTTGCCGACGCCGGAGGAGCCCACGAGGGCGACGGTTTGGCCTTTTAGACACCACGGCGCCAGGGCCGTCGCGGCCTCGTCCGACCGGGCATTGAGCGTAACCACGGGAAGGTCACGCTGTAAGGCGGCGGCCTCGCGGGCATAGGTCTCGGCATCTGAGACCGTATCGGCCTTGGTTAGGACGATCACCGGTGTGGTGCCGGCTTCATTCGCCATCACCAGATAGCGCTCCAGCCGCGCCGGGTTGAAGTCGGCATTGCATGAGGTCACGATAAACAGGGTATCGACATTGGCCGCGGCAAGCTGTTGCATGTGCTGGCGCTCGACATGCCGTTGCAGGACCGTTTTGCGACCGAGGCGACGGTGCAGAAGCTGGGTGTCTGGTGCGACGAGCACCCAGTCGCCCACGGCGTATTCGGCGGTGTTGGCGCGGGGCGGCAGGGTGAGCCGCAGAAGTCCGGTGTCCGAGATGACGCTCAGGCGGGCGCGATGTACCTCAGCTATGCGATAAGGGATAAGGCCTTTATCGTCCGCCGTGATCTGATCGGCAAAGACTTCGGACCATCCCAGGTCGAGCATGAAGGAGAGATTGTCTATGGCGCTTTCCACTTACTGTTTTTCCATGAGCATAGTCTGGGTCAAGGCCAGCACCCTGAGACGAACACCATAGTCTGATAGCAGATGTCTTGATCGGGAGACACGCAATTAAAGCGGCGGACAGCAAAACACTTGTCACCGTAGTCGGGCTATAAATTTTGTGGGGAAGCTAAAGGTCATAACAAATCAGTGGAAAAATCCGCGTTATATAACCTCGCTATTGATGTCGGCCGTGAAATAGATTTCACTCGTTTGGGCTCACATCAGACACGGCGATCTGGCGAGAGCTGTGTGGGAACATCATGCCCTTTTGCATGACCGCGCACATCGTCATTTTTGTGCGTCGATATCGGGAATATTATGACAATCAACACACGGCGGCAGGTGGTCATTGTGGGTGGTGGCACAGCCGGCTGGATGGCGGCGGCCTTTATCGCTCATATTACCCAAGGCAAGCTGGCCGATATCACCTTGATCGAATCTGAATCCATCGGCACGATTGGTGTGGGCGAAGCCACCATTCCGCCGATCAAGCGGTTCAATCGCCTGCTGGGGATCAACGAGGTCGCGTTCATCCGAGACACCCAGGCGACGTTTAAGCTGGGGATCGAGTTCGTCAACTGGAGCCGGCCTGGTAGTGCCTATATCCACCCCTTCGGCGCCATCGGCGCACCGATCGGTCGCACAGGGTTCGAGCATTTTCTGACGCGGCGGCGTCTTGAAGGGCACAGGGAATCCTTCGAGGACTATTGTCTGAACTGTGTGGCCTCCCGGCAAAATCGTTTCCGCACACCGACCAACGATGGCTCGGCGCTTTCGACCCTCAACCACGCCTATCATTTCGATGCCGGCCTTTACGCGGCTTTTCTGCGTCGTCATGCTGAGACCGCCGGTGTGCGTCGTATCGAGGGCAAGATCACCCATGTCGGCCAGCATTCTGAGACCGGTTTTGTCGAGACCCTGACCCTGGAAGACGGATCGCAGATCACGGGTGATCTTTTTATCGACTGTTCCGGTCTGATCGGTCTTTTGATCGAGAAGACCCTGCACAGCGGATTTGAGGACTGGAGTCACTGGCTGCCGTGTGATCGGGCGACCTTTATGCCGAGCACCAGAACCGATCCGATCACGCCCTATACGCGCTCGACAGCGCACAAGGCTGGCTGGCAATGGCGTATCCCTTTGCAGCATCGTACCGGCAACGGGCATGTCTATGCCTCTGGCTTCACCAGCGACGAAGCGGCCGCCGAAACACTCGTGACCAACCTCGACGGCGCGGCCCTGGCCGATCCGAAGTTCCTGCGTTTTAAGACTGGTCGCCGCAAAGTGGCGTGGAACCGTAATGTGGTGGCCATCGGCTTAGCGGCGGGCTTCCTGGAACCCTTGGAATCGACCAGCATTCACCTGATCCATTCCGAACTCGTGAGGCTGCTGGACTATTGGCCCGACGCCGAGATCAATCCTCTGCTCAGCGAGCAGTATAACAGGGTAATGCAGACGCAGTATGAGGGCATCCGTGATTTCATCATCCTGCACTATAAGGCGACGGCGCGTGACGATTCCGACTTCTGGAACTATTGCCGCACCATGGCGGTGCCGGACAGCCTGACCTACAAGATCGAGCATTTCCGCGCCTCGTCACGGCTGGTGGTGACGGCATCGGACCTGTTCCAGCCGATGAGCTGGCTGTCGGTTATGCTGGGGCAGGAGATCGAGCCTGTCGGTTACGATCCGCTGGCGGACATTATTCCGAGCCAGCGCATGAACGCCGAATTCGACGCCATGCGCACTAGGATATCACAGGCCGCGCAGGCCATGCCGGCGCATGACGCTTTTCTCAAGGCCATGCGCTGACGCCGATCAGGCCCAAGTGAAGGTCACGGTCGCCGGCTTTCCAGCGGCCGGCACCAGATGCAGGACGGTTTGCGTTGTGCCCTTATCGCGCGGCAGGGCGCTGACATAATAGGCGTCGCCGGTGATGCGGCCAAGCCAGGTCTTGCTCTGGCCCGCGACGGCCAGGATGTCGTAATGGGCCACGTCGGGATCAAAGGTCCACTGGAGTTGCAGTTCGGCCGACTGGCCATCGGTCTGGACGCGGCTTTGCGCAATTCGGAAGCCCTGCGGCTGAGCTTGGCTGACCTTTGCGCCATCGGTCAGCGACAGTTCGCCGATATGGATGCGGTAGGCGGCCGCCTTGCCGGTGGAGACGAAGCCCAGTGATACGACCGCAAGCGTGCGGCCCGCATACTTGCCCAATGCCCCTGTCCACTGTTTCCAACCGGACGTGAGCGCCTTGCCCGCCTTGATGTCGATCCACTCGGTGACCTCGGGTGCGTCCTCGAAGACCAGGCCGGCCTTCATCAGTCCGCCTGCGCCGCCCTTGAAAACCAGGCCAAGTTTGGTCGTGTTGTCGATGGTGATCTTCGTCTTGTAGAGGCGCACCTCCGTGGCGTTCTCGGTGCCAAGCTGGCCTAAGATCGCCAGCGAGGCACCGCCATTATAGGCGTCGTCGAAATCGTAATCGACCTCCAGCAGGCCTTCGGCACCCGTATCGGCATCGAGCGGACGGTCGAGCGGCTTGGTCCACCACGCCCAGGTCGGCAGCACGTCCTGAATACCGAGATTGAACCACGGGGTTTCGGCGACCTTGACGCCGTCGAGGAAGAAACGGTCGCCTTCGCCGGTGTTGAAGCGCGTCACGAAAGGCAGGGCGCCGATCATCGAGCGCTCGGCAATGAAATTGGCGACGCCATAGGTGATCGGCAGGCGCAACTGGTCGGTCGGTTTGCCGGGTGCTTCGTAGTCGGTATAGATCTTGCGCACATCGGCCGGACCATAGATGGCGGCTTCTGCGGCGGTCGGCCTATTGTTACGTGCCGGATTGCCCGACTTGCCCGACCAGAACTGGCGATGCAAGCGATACCAGGCCTTGCGGGTGCGTTTCGGATCGGTGAGATCGGCGAGGTCTTCGCGGTCCTGCGCCGACAGGCTGGTCGAGGCCTTGAGCTGATCGAGGCGGGCGCGACCGATCTTGCGCAGGCCGTCTTCGGCGCTGTAAACCTGCAAACCACCGGAGGCGGGGCCGCCATTGGGCGTCACGACAACCGGCGCCATCAGGCCGAGATAGCCGGGGCCGGGATAGAGTTGCAGGCCATAATAGATGTTGCGCGGATCGTATTGCGGCAGGGCGAGGGTGGAGACGTCTGGTATCGGATGGCCGGAACAGCAGCCGCGCGTCAGGCCGTAATTGCTCCAGCCCTGATCGAGCATCATCGAATTGGCGCGGGGCGCATCGGCTTCGCGCGGACGGCCATCGACATGAGGCGAGCCCGGCCAGACGGCTGCGGCATCGGTGTAACCGTTATAGTACTGGATATGGAAATCGCTGAGGCCGCGTCCGGCCGCTTCGACCTGCATCAGGCCGATCAGATCCTGCACGGCACGGGCATCGTCGTCGGTATAGCTCTCGAAATTGACGAAATAGCCGTCAAAACCGAAATAGGCGGCCAGATTGACGAGCTTTTTGGCCACCTCGGTTCGTGGCAGATCCGAGCCGTCGAACATGCGTTTGTCGGGTTGGAACATGGTGGCCAGGATGCGTGCGCCGTTGCGGTGGGCAGCGTCGATCAGAGCGGCATTGGGGACATAGCCCGTCGTGTTCCAGGCGACGACGATATCCTGATACTGCCATGAACGCTCGACATGGACGCGGCTGCGCGCGCCGGTCTGGTAGCGCGTCCGGTTCAGATCCTCATCCGGCCCGGCCAGGGTCAGGTAGGCGGCCAGGAGCGTGCCACCTGGCACATCGGGATTTTGCGCCGGATGGGCTTGCGTGGCGGCAAAGGGCGCGATGCGCTTGGCGCGGCGGACATGCGACCGGAAGAAGGGGGCCGATGGGTTGGTGGCCGGATCGTAGGCCTTGAAGACGTCCCAGGAATCGCCGCCGGTGAGCGGATAGGCCGGGGCGATACTGCCCGTGTCTGTGGCGCGCGCCATAGCGGCCGGCAGGGTGAGCATGGCGGCGGTGGCGCCGGCAAGGGTCATGAACTGGCGGCGGGAAGCGTCAAGTCGGGTCATGGTGTCTCTGATCTATGGCGGGCGGTAACGGGCGTTTAGCGGGTGATGATACCGAGGCTGCCGGTGACGATAATGGGCTTGTCCTGCACGGCGTGCGGCAGGCGCAGGCGCAGGTAACGGCCCTGATGCGGGGTGGCAAAGCGGATCTTCTGTTCGGCGCGGCTGGCGGCGATGTTGGAGAATTCTCCGCTGGCGACCGGCTGGCCCCAGGTCTTGCCATCCTCGCTGACGAAGGCCTCATAACCGGCAGGTGCGCCCATGCGGGCGACGATATCGACGGCTAAGAAGATATTATGTACGGCGGGGCGCAGGGTGAAGCCCTTCAGATTATAGCTCTTGGCGAGATCGAGCACGATCTCGACCGGCTGGCCGTCCGTGCCGGCGAAGGTGCCGCCTTTCAGGAGGTTCTCCGGCGCATCGCCATTGGCGGCCAGCACCTTCCACAGGTTGGGTGACACGTCGAAGTCGCGTGTGATCGGCGCGCTGGTCACGCCGGTCTCGGGGCGTCGGGCGATCGCGGTGACAACACCGCCATCGCTCAGAGGGAAGGGTGCGGTAAAAAGTGGCGAGGCGGCGGTCGGTGTCGTGCCGTCGAGCGTAAAGTGCACCTCAAGGCCTTTTTCAGCTGCTGACAGGGTAACGACGCCTTGCTGGTCACGGCTGATACCGGGTTCTTCAAGCGTGTCGGGCAGACGGAACAGCCCGAAATTGTTGATGACCGGTGAGGCCGCCGCTGTCAGGATGCGCAGGCGGACGCGCGTCGTTGTCAGCGGCTGGTCGAGGCGGATCAGGCGTTCGTCGCCGATTAAGCTGTGTTGCGAGATCTCGGCCCAGGTGCCGTCTTTCCAGATGTCGACGGCGTAGTCATAAACCCGCACGCCGAGCGTCAGGTCTTCCGACAGGCGAATCACGTCGAAGGTCGCAGGCTGCGGCAGGGCCACCTCCAGCCAGGCGCCGGCCGCATCGCGCTCGGCGGCGGCCCAGAAGCTCTTGGTGGAAAGCGCATTGCCGGCGGCGAAGGCGGTGTTGAACCGGCTGCTGGCTGTCACCTTGGCGCCCAAAGCCAGGTTTTTGGCAAAACCTGTATCGCGGATGGCCTTCCAGGTTTTCAGCGAGGCGACATCGGCATCGGGCACGCGGCCACGGCGGTCGGGCGCCAGATTGAGCAGCAGGTTGGTGCCGCGTCCGATCAATTCAAAATAGATCTTGGTCAGGTTGGCCGGCGACCGCGGCGCTTCGTCAGCGTGCCAGAACCAGCCGGGACGGATCGAGACATTGGTTTCAGCCGGATTCCATTGGGGGCCTCCGCGCACGCCGCTATTGGCCTTTTGCAGGCTGTAGGCCGAGGTGTCCCAGGTCGGCCAGCAGGGATCCCCCGCGACGCCCTCTTCGTTGCCGACCCAACGAATATCCATAAACTCATCGGCGAACATGACGGCGTCGGGCTGGTTCTTGCGCACCAGGGCGCGCACCTTGTCCCACTGATAATAGGTCTGGTCGATCTTGCGGCGTTCGCGTGCACCACCATAATAGCCGTCGCCACCATTGGCGCCGTCGAACCAGACCTCGAACAGCTTGCCATATTGCGTGGTCAGTTCTTCGAGCTGGTTATGATAATAATCGACATAGGCGGGGCGGCCATATTCGGCGTGGTTGCGGTCCCAGGGCGACAGATAGACGCCAAAGGCCAGGCCATGGCGACGGCAGGCGTCGGAGATCTCGCCGACAATATCGCCCTTGCCGTTTTTGTAGGGGCTGTTTTTCACCGAATGTTCGGTATAGCGGCTGGGCCACAGACAGAAGCCGTCATGGTGTTTGGCGGTGAGGACAAGGCCGGTCAGGCCGCCAGCCTTGGCGGCTTCGACGATCTGGTCGGCGCTGAAATCCGTCGGGTTGAACAGGGATTCAGGCTCATCGCCGAATCCCCACTCACGATCGGTGAAGGTGTTGATGGTGAAGTGGACAAAGGCATAGGTGTTGCGTCTGTGCCAGGCCAGTTGGCGCGGGGAGGGGGTTGCGCCAAAAGGTTTGGGGCGCGCGGACGAACGGGCGAAGGCGCTGGCCGCGGGCAGGCTGGCGGCTGTGGCTGCGCCCATGATCAACAGGTGGCGTCGCGTTGAAGTGGTCATGTCCATCCTTGCTTCCTGCCCGTGACTTAAGCTTATGTCCCAAAGGTTTGGGGATGGTAGCACTTAAACCAGGAACGAAATGTGGCCATCCAGCCGCATATATGTGGGGCCGGACCTGCGTCTTATTGGTCATGACAACTCTACCGATGCCTTCAGGATTGGCAACGGTAAAAATCGTTTTCCTGATAAAAAAATCACGGGTTGTGACTGAGTTCCGACATCAGGTCGTAGGCATCGCCGCGATAATAGGACTGGGTGAATTCCGCCGGTCGGCCATCAGCCAGAAAGCCACGGCGCTCGATCAGCAGGCCGGGCGAACCCACGGGTATATCGAGCAGACCGGCCTGTTCCGCATTAAAGGCGACCGCGCGCAGGCGCTGCAGGGCGCGGATCGGGCGTGTGCCGAATTGTTCCAGGGCCTCATACAGCGAGTCATTAACCAATTCGAGCGACGGCAGGCAGTCGCCAGGAACGGTGGCATAGTCGAGGCCCATGGAAACGCCATCGGCGAAACGCATGCGGTTGAAACGATAGACCAGGCTGCCGGGCGACAGGCCCATGGTCATGGCCTCTTCCGGATTGACGCTGCCGGCCGATTTCGACAGCCACTTGCTGCTCGGAATGCGACCGCGCGAGATCATGTCCTCGGTGAAGGACGTCATTTTGGAATAACTCTTTTCGACGCGCGTGGCGACGAAGGTGCCGGCACCCTGGCGACGCGTCAGCAGGCCCTCATAGACCAGGCCGTCGACTGCCTTGCGCACGGTGATGCGCGAGACATTGAATTCCTCGGCCAGTTCGCGCTCCGTGGGGATAGCGTCTTCGGGCGCCAGTTGGCGGCTGGTGATCTGCTGTCGCAGCAATTCCTGAAGCTGGAGGTAAAGTGAGGCGGTCTTGACACTACCGTCTGAAGTCACACGTTTGGTTGACGTCATCTGTTCCTGCGGCCCCGGTTCAATTTTATACAACAGGCTATTGTCATAACAACCGTCAGAAGGCTGCGCTTTTTATATATGATATTGGTATTATAGGGTCAAATCGAATTTCGTTCTTGAGCCTCAACCTTTACGTGTCGGTGCAGCGCGTCTCAGGTGTAAAGACGGGGCGCGGCGTGGTCATGCGACAGGTGGGTACCATCTTCGGTCAGGGAGATCTCCGCTATGACATCGGAGGCGTCGCCGCGATACCAGGCGCGGGTCAGTTCGGCGGTCCGGCCGTCACGCAGATAGCTGTGGCGCTCTATGAAGAGGCCCGGCGTGCCAGCCGCCACCTTGAGGAGGCTGGCCTCGGCGGTCGCGAGCGCTATCGCGCGCAAGCGTTGCAGGGTGCGGCTTGGCGCGTTGCCGGCCTTTCTCAGGGCGCTGTAGAGTGACTCTTCGACGGTATGTTCCGAAGGCAGGCAATACCACGGGACCAGGGATATCTCGGTGGCCACGGGGCTTAAGCCGACATAGCGAACACGTTGGAAACGGTAAACGCGAGCCCCCGGACCCAGGTCGAGCGCTAAGGCGTCCTGCGGTGTCACCGCGTCGATGCTGCGCTCCGTCACGATGCTGTGTGTACTGGCTGCGCTCACCGCCATGTCTTCGCGCAGGCCCTTAAGTCCGGGCGACTGGGTCAGGGCGCGTGCTGTCACATAGGTGCCGGCGCCCTGACGACGGGTCAGAAGGCCCTTTCGCTGCAAATCGCTAAGGGCGCGACGCACGGTCATGCGCGAGATACCGTAGCGATCGGCGAGGTCGCGTTCGGTCGGCAGGGGGGCGCTGCTGCTCATGTCGCCGTCTAGAATGGCCGCGCGCAGGATGCGTTCCAGCTGAAGATAGAGCGGGCCACGTGCGGGCTCAAGGGCAGGGAGTTGTTCAAAAAAGACATACTTACATTGTCACCGCCCGTTGGCGCCCGTTACTGGGCGGCGACGGCGTGGAAGGGCGCCAGGGCTTCACGCAGATCGACGATGCGCTGCCGGTCGGTTCGGCGATGATCGGCATAGCCAAAATCCGAGGCACCCGACGTGACCGTCGCCGCCTGACTGCACGAGCCATGGACGGCGCGCACGCCGGTGTTGCGCACGATCTCGCCGACATTCTGCGCATGGATGCCGACGCCGGCCATGATCTCGACGCGTGGCGTCGCCGGGTGGCTTTCCAGATAGGTTATAAGCTCGGCGATGACATGAACCCCCTCGATTGCCGACGGTGCGCAGCCGGACGTCAGGATGGTGTCGATCGCCAGGCTTTGGGCGAGGGTGAGCGCCGTAAGCGGATCGGGTACCAGATCGAAACTGCGGTGCAATGTGACCTTAAGATCGGCGGCCTGGGCGTGGTTCACCAGGCGCTCGATCAGTCGCTCGTCGAGTTCACCGCTTAGCCGGTTGGCGCCGACAACGACGCCCTCCAGGCCAATGGCCGCCACCGAGTTCGATATCATCGAGCATCATGGTGAGCTCGGTATCGCTGTAGGTAAAATCACCCTGACGGGGACGGATCATGGCGCGTGTCGGGAAGCCGATAGCCTTGGCCAGACGCATCATGCCGATGCTGGGCGTCAGGCCGCCGATGCCGAGGCTGGCGCACAGTTCGATGCGATCTGCGCCATGAGCGGCGGCGATTTCAAGGCCTTCGGCGGTGTCGACACAGACTTCGAGCAAAACGGATCCGGTCATGCGTCTTCCCTGAGCGCGATGGTGGCGTCATCCGACTGGCGCGCCAGCAGAATGGCGCCGTCGAGAATGTCGGTGGCCGGTTCGGCTAAAACCGCCTTGGTGGCATCGGACAACCACGGCCGGATGTGCGGCCCGAGCCCGCCGACCAGGCAGACGCGCGGCGCGCCGAGTTTGATCTGGTGAGCGATAAAGGTGTCTATATCGGCGGCGGTCTGTTCGATCAGGCCGATGGCGATCGCATCGCGCTGGCGGGCGTGGTCGAAAACGATGGGCGACAGCGCGCCGTAATCGGACGGACGTGCGCGTTCTGACCAGTCGATAATGGCGGCGGGATGGCCGAAATGCGCGATAAGAGCGCGGGTAAAAGGCGAATCGGACGCCAGTCCATCATGAGCCTTTAGGGCGGCGGCAACTGCATCGCGGCCCAGCGCGGCAGCGGAGCCCTTTTCGCTTAACACAAAGCCCCAGCCGCCGACCGGATGACCCTTGCCGCTGATGATGGCATAGCCGGAACTGCCGGTGCCAGCGATCTGGATGCCGCCATCGCGGCCCTCAAAGGCGCCGAGACAGGCGACATGATAATCGGCGGCGGCACGCAGAGCGCCAAAACCCGCCTTTGGCGCGGCTTCAAGGGTGCGTGTGCAGTCGTTCGGCGTCACCACGCCGGCGAGGCCCAGCCCCACGGCCGTTTGCGGGAAAATGTCACGGGTCAGACCGGCTTTTGCCAGCGCCTTGTCGATCGACGCCATGATGTTGGACCAGGCGAGCTCCAGGCCTAAGCGAATATTGGCAGGGCCGCTTTCGGCCTCTCCAAGGATATCGCCTATCTCGTTACGCAGCCTTGCGCGGCATTTTGTGCCGCCACCATCGACACCAATGTAAAAAGCGGGTGAAAATTTGCTTTTCATGACAGTCATTTATTTCCAGGATTTGGGCATTGGAGGATAGGTCTCCTTCGCCCCGGCATGGCAGGCTCGCGCGTCGACATCGTTTTTTGCAAGTTGGCGCGATATTAATGCTGACCAATCTGGCTATTGTCATGTCAAATAATACAAAGATTGGCGATTTGTCTATAAAAACCGTATTGGATGTAAAAATTGGCGCAATCTGAACGACAGATACGAAAAAGCCCCCGGACGATCGGTCCGAGGGCTTTGTTTTAGAGACGGCTTTCAGGTGCGTGGCTAGAACTTCATACGTACCGTGGCTTGCAGACGACGGTCGTTCTGATACCAGGCATAATCGACCAGTTTGCGCGCCGTGTCGGGACTGGCGTCGGTTGGGCCCTCCACCTGCTGCATCAGCTCCGTGCGGGTGTTCAGCAAATTCGTGCCTTCCACTGACACTTCCCAGTTCTCATTGAGCCGGTAGGCCAAACGTGCGTCCAGATAGCCGGCGGCGCGCTGCCAGACCGGGTAGGCGACGCAGCAGTCTTGCGCGGTTACAAGATAGGCCGAGCGCCAGTTATAGGCGGCGCGTGCCGACCACTTGCCTTTTTCGTACATCCCGACCAGGTTGACCGTATCGTCTGACATGCCCTCCAAAGGCAGGTCGTTGAACGTGTTGGCGCTTTTGGTGGTGCCGCCACCGGACTGGCCGGACGAGCCGTCGCCGGAATTCACCGACAGGCCCGTGCTGCTGACGCCGGTATTCTTGATGTGGGTGTAGTTGGTCTGAATGCCCAGGCCATCGAACGGCGCCGGCAGGAAGTCGAAGAAGCGCTGATAGGCCACTTCGAAACCTTTGACGGAAGCGCCCTGGCCGTTGATCGGTCCGCTCACCTCGACCGTGCGGGTGACGCCGCCATTGGTGAAGTCCTGGTACCATTTTCCGTATTGGATATAGTCGTGGAACTTCTTGTAAAAGAGATTGAAGGTGAACGAGCCGGTGCTTGAGAAGTAGTTTTCGAGCGTCAGGTCAAACTGATCGGCCGTGACAGGCTTCAGGTAAGGATTGTTGGCCTGCGCCGTATAGGTGACGTTGGTGCTGATGATATTGCCCGACGCATCACAGGTAAAGCCTGTGCCACAGGTCAATTCACTGGAAGAGGGCGTGGTGGCGCTGACCGTCTTATAATATTTCAGATTGCCGATATCGGGCCGGGACATGGCTTTGGAGGCCGCAAGGCGCATAAACCATGTGTCGGACAGTCCGAAGCGCACATTGAAGCTCGGCAGCCAGTTCTTGTGGTTGGCCGTGGCCGTGTAGGTCGTGTCGCTCGACGTCATGAACAGGCGGTCATCGGCGCTGATATAATAGGTCATGCTGGGGATGACGGTGCCGTCGGCCTGGGTTTCTGTGTCTGTATCGGAATAGACCAGGCCGCTGCTGTAGTTGATGCCGCCGGTGCTTTCATTTTGGGTTTCGACGTAGCGCAGGCCGATATTGCCGTTCACCGTGATGCCGTTGAAGATCGTGGCCTCGCTGCCGCCAAACTTGAGCACGGCATACAGCGCCTTGGTCTTTTCGGAGACCTTGGCGATTTCGGATGCCTTGAAGCAGCCTTCGGCCAGACCCTCGCGATCACACACCGATTCCCAGGCGTTGGCGCCACCAGCGCTGTAGCTGTCCTTGCCGAACAGGCTTGCCATAAGGGACTGGTCTTTCAGGTAATCCATATTGAAGAACACGGCCGACGTCGCATTGGTAATGTCGCCGCCGAAGAAATTGGAATCGAAGGTTTTGACGCCATAGGCGTTGGAGTCCGGGAAGGCGCTGCCGGTGACGAAATAGTCTTCGGCGCTGTAGCTGCTCCAGTAATTGACCACGCTGGCCCAGTTATAGGTGGTCCAGCGCACGGTCTGGTCGCGGTCGGCGTAGCGTGCGCCGACCTTCAGGCTTTTCAGCCAGGGTGAGTCGAAGCTGTATTCCGCATCAAAGCGCGTGGCGAATTCATTACCGTCGCTATCGGTGACGTGGTCCATGAGGTCGGTCAGGCGATAATTCGCGGCGTCCGAAATGCCACCCTCCGTCGTGTTGATATTCGACGGATTGCTGACGGTGAAGTGCGGAAGGTCGCCGGTCAAATCCAGGTCAAGGTTCTGATAGGTGGCCAGTTCGGCCGAAATGTCATAGTTTGTCTGTGTCGCCTTGATGTACTGGATGTCGAAATTCAGCTTCAGGCGCTCGGTCGGATCCCATTTGAAATTGAACGCCGCATCGCGGGTATCGTTCACGCCGTCGCTGTAGCGCGAGGTCGTGGTGAAGTCGTTACCCATCTGACCGCCGCCGCTCCAGTCATAATCGATGAAGTTGCTGCCATCGTTCATGGCGACCTGGCCCTTCCAGACGGTGCCCGTCACCAGGGAGCCCGATGTCAGGAAGCCGCCGTCATCGAAGGTGCAGGTCGTGCCGCTCAGGCATTGCACCTCACTGTCGGAGGTTGAGACGTAGTCGTAGTCCTTGCCGTAGGTGCTGACGCCCGTAGCGGCCGTCATGACGTATTCTTCCCAGGTTTCATGCTTGCGGGACACGTTGTACTGGAAGGTGGCCAGCATGGTGTGGTCGTTGTTCTGCCACTGGGCAGCGAACGAGCCGCCGTCCCGGACGCGGTTATAGGTATTATCGCTGACGCCGATGGATGAGGGGATGTACCGTGTGTCGGTCGTGCCCCAGTTCGTCGCGCTCGACACCTTGCCAATGCGGCCGTACTTGATGCCTTCGGAATTGGTGGAGACCTCTGAGTGCGCGAGGTTCAGCATCACGCCGAATTCGCCATGGTCGGTCTGCCAGCGATCGGCATAAATTCCTGAGACGCCGAGCTTGCCGTCCTTGACGAGGTCGCCATAGGTATATTCAGCGGTTGCCGCCAGAACCCGGCCCTTTTGATCGAACGGCAGGCGTGTACGCAGCGAAATGGTGCCGGCTATGCCGCCTTCGACCAGATCGGCCGTCTGGTTCTTGTAGACGTCGATGCCGCCCATCAGTTCAGGCGAGACGTCCGACCAGCTCAGGCCGCGGTTGGAATCGGCCGTAAAGATATCGCGGCCATTGAATTCAGAGCGAACCTGCTGCAGGCCGCGAACGATGACACCTGACGGCTCGGCCGAAAAGTGAGCGGTATCACCGGTGGCCGCAAAGCGGTTGACCGTGATGCCGGCGACGCGCTGCAGCGCCTCGGCAACAGATTTGTCAGGAAAGGAGCCAATGTCATTGGCGGTGATGGAATCGACCACCGTGTCGGCATTTTTCTTGATCTGCTGAGCGGATTGCAGGGACTTGCGAACGCCGACAACGACGACCTCCTGGGGTGCGCTGGTGCTGGCGGCTTGGGAGTCATCCCCAGGCGTCGTGGCTTGCGCCATGGCCGTACCGGCCAGACCCGAAGCGAGGGCGCCAAGGGCGATCAGGGAAACGGCGGATTTCAGGTGCGAGGGGGCCTTGCGGCGGAATGGTCTCATGTCTCTCCCAGTCTTGTTTACAGGTAGGGGCTTTTCAGCGACGCCTGTGTTTATAAGTTTTGATCCAGTTTATTTCCCGGGTCCGCATGCGCCTCACGTCTGACAGCGTGGACGGGCGCATGGCGCTTCGGAAGCAATAACTATTTCAATTTGGCTTATAGAGCCGAAGCTGTAGTGTCGGCTACAACCTTCGCTCATGTAACGACGTTCCGCGTCATGTAGTGAGATAATTATCGCAAGTTATTACGTCAATGACATATATATTTCAGTCTTTTTCTTAGTATACATATCTATTATGTCTTTATAGATATAGGATTGCCGCAATTTTTATGCCAATATAAAGCCATATACAATATAACATGGGTGAAATATATTGGCCACAATGTGCCGTGCTCTTGGGCAGAGAAGAGGGTGTGCACTTGGACATCAGCTTTTCGGAGTTTCACTAAAAACGGCATCACTTCTCAGATCTACTGACTTCAGTTCCGCAGGCTTCAGAAGGCGCCTGACGTCTGCGCGGCGTTTGTCCCTATAAGAGATCTGATCTTTTCGCCTCATGTCCGATCCTGCCCTCTCTTCGTGCTTTCATCTCGATATTGGATGCCGTTGGCATCGTTCGCGATGGGCAAATGTCATAACAAATGGATGACAGCGTGTTGACTTGGCGGGCGTTTGCTCTAACTCTGCCAGCTTAAGGGATAACGGGTGCTCCCAGAGCGTGCGCCGCCCTCAATTTTCACATGGCATGGGACCGGCTAGCTGAATGGCTATGGATCGCAAAAGGATCGTGAACTGGATTGCGGCTGAGATCATGCCGCATGAGAGATCTGTGCGCGCCTGGCTGCGACGCCTCAAGGTCGATCAGGACGAGATCGACGATCTGATCCAGGAGGCCTACTGTAATCTGGCTGGTCTCGAACGGATTGACCATATCGTCTGTCCCGACCGATATTTTTTTCTGACCGCCCGCAACCTGCTCAACGACAAGCGCCGGCGCGCCAAGGTGATCCGCTTTGAGGGGCTGGCTGAAATGGACAGCCTGGACATGACGTCCGACGATCCGTCGCCGGAGCGCATTATTTCGGCGCGGCGTGAGTGGGAAGCGGTGGCCCGCGTCATCCGTGGCTTACCAGCGCGCTGCCGTCGGGTGTTTGAGCTGCGCAAGGTGCATGGCATGTCGCAGAAACATATCGCGCAACAGCTCAATATTTCCGAGAGCGCGGTCGAAAATGAAGGTGTAAAGGGCATGCGGCTTATCCTGCAGGCCCTGAGAGATGATACCGGTGCGGAAAGCCCGGACTGGTTACAGGTGAAGAATGACAGATATCGAAACCGCAGCCGACATTGAGGCCGCTGCGGCTTCATGGGTTTTACGCCTCGACCGTTCTCCGAATGATGCGAAGCTGAAGGCCGATCTTGAAGCGTGGATGAAAGACGACAACCGGCGGCGCGGCGCGTTTTTGCAGGCCGAAGCCGCCTGGGCGATGCTTGACCAGATGCCCTGGCCGGCGCGTGAGGAAGAGGCTCCGCACCCGGCTGTGATCCGTGCTGCCGCCAAGCCGCCCCATCGGCGTCAGGTATTGTTGGGCGGGTTGGGGTTGGTGGTCGCGGCGGGCGCTGGTGTCTGGGCGCTTGGCCGACCCGACGCCAGCTATGCCACGGTTGTCGGCGAAATCCGCAAGATTCCGCTGGGCGAGGGCTCGGTGGTCGCGGTCAATACGAACTCGCGGATTTCCGTTTCGATGCGATCAGCGCAGCGGCGCATCCGGCTTGAGTCCGGGGAGGCGTGGTTTCAGGTTGCGCCTGACAAGGACCGCCCGTTTGTCGTTGAGGCCGGCGCGCTGAGGCTGCAGGCATCGGGTACGGCTTTTTCCGTTCGTCGCCTTGAGGGCGGCGCAGAGGTTCTGGTCAGCGAGGGGGTTGTGAGCGCCTCTTTGCGCGGTCTTGCTCCGGTGTCGGTATCCGCCGGCGAAGTGGCAGAGACGACCTCGGGTGTGATCTCCGTGCAGGCGCCTGGCCTTGAGGACGTTGACCGTAAACTGGCGTGGCGCGAGGGCAATATCGACCTGGCGGGCGACACGCTGGCCTATGCCGTCAGCCAGTTCAATCGTCACAATCAGCGCCAGCTGGTTATAGCCGATCGTGCCCTATCGACCCGAAAGCTTTATGGTGTTTTCCATGCCAACGATCCCGAAGCTTTCGCCAGGGCGGTCGAAGTCAGTTTGGGAACGCCTGTTTCGGTGCAGTCCGATCGCATTGACATAGGCCGCCGTACGGCCTTGTCGTCTTGACTGTGGAGGGCGGGGGAAGGCATTGAGGTGGCCACGCGTCAGGTTCGGGGTGATAGGGCTTGTGGTGGTGCTTTTGGCATGGCCTGTGATCGCGCTGGCTCAAAAACCCGCAACGTCGCTCGACTTTGACGTTCCGGCGCAAGCGGCGGCCACGGGTGCGGCGGCTTTCGGGCGCCAGGCGCATGTACAGGTTTTGATCTCCGAAGAGGCGGCGCGCGGACGGCGCCTGCGCGCCGTCCAGGGGCGCTATGAGGTGGATAAGGCGCTGCGTTTGATGTTGTGGGGCAGCGACCTGCGCGCGGTTCAGATTCGTCCGGGCGTCTATAGTCTTGTGGTGGCGGCGCCGCCGAAAAAAGCGTCGACCGCCTTGCCGAAGCGGCGCGAACCGGACATTGCGTCTGACCCCGCGCCGCCACAGGAGGTCATCGTCACGGGCACCCGCATCCGCCGCCCCAACCTGACTTCGGCGAGCCCGGTTGTCAGCCTCAATCGGCAGGAGCTTGATGATCAGGGTGTGTTCAATCTCGAAGAAGCCCTGAACCGCCTGCCGCAGGCGCGGGCGGATTCGACCCAGTTCGCCAATGCCTCCGATACTGACGGACGCGCCAAGGTCAATCTGCGCAATCTCGGCTGGCAGCGCACGCTTGTGCTGCTCGATGGCCAGAGGCTGTTGCCGGTTGAGGCGATCGATCTCAATCTGGTGCCTAAGGCGCTGGTGCGCCGCATCGATGTGCTGACCGGCGGCGCCTCGGCGACCTATGGTTCCGATGCGGTGGCCGGCGTCGTCAATCTCGTGCTCGACACAGACTTTGAAGGTCTGGCTCTGACCGGCAGTTATGGCGGCTTCCAGCACACCAATGACGCCAGCGACATTCGCGCGGTGGCGGCGGCCTATCCGGCGATCACCCTGCCAAAGACCCAGGTTTTTGACGGCTTTCGCAGTGATATCAGTCTGGCGGGCGGCAAGAGTTTCGATCAGGGCAGGGGCCATATCAGTGTGTTTTTCGGACGCCGGGACCAGCAGGCGATCACCTGGGGAGATCGTGATTTTTCCGCTTGCCGCCTCATCGAGAGCAACGGTCGGATGGATTGCGTGGTCAACACGATCTATTCCGAATACGGCCGCTTCGCTGTGACGGGCGGCCCCATGACTGGCGCGGTCTATTATGGCGCCAAGGATGGCGGCGGTGTGTTTACGCCCGGCAGTGAAAGCGCCGACTACGCCTATAGCACGCGCCAGGGCTTTGGCTTTCAGCGCCCCGATCAGCGCCTCAGTGCCGGACTGTTTGCGCGCTATCGCTGGTCCGAAACGCTGGAGGGGTACGCCAGTTGGCTTGGCATCGACGATCGCACGCGCAGTCTGTTCTATCCGGCACTGGTGCGCCAGACGGTCGATCTCAACTGCGACAATCCCTATATGTCGACGTCACAGGCGCAGAGTCTGTGTGGTGCCTATGCGGGCACCCGCGCCACGGTGGCGACCGATGTCGCCTACCAGCTCAATGGCCTCGGAAGCCGGCCCCTCGACAACCGCGCGATCAACAAGGATTACCGCATAACGCTCGGGGTCAAAGGAGATTTTGCCGATGTCTGGCACTATGATCTCGGCTTTGTCGGTTCGCGGGTCTACACCTCGCTTTCGGACAATAACGAGGTCGACCTGACCAAATTCGCCCGCTCTCTGCAGGTTGTCGATGTGGCGGGCACACCCACATGCCTGGCGAAGGTGAGCGGTCTCGACCCCGATTGCGTACCCGCCAATATTTTCGGTTACCATACCATAGATCCCGCCTTTTACGACTATGCCTATAGTCACTACAGATGGGCCTCGGTGACTCAGCAGCAGGTCTATACCGCTGCGCTCTCCGGTGACCTGACATCTTACGGCCTGCAAAGCCCCTGGGCTGACAAAGGCGTCGCCACAGCCTTTGGTGTGGAATACAGGCGCGATTCCCTGCGCCATGAATTGGACCAGGCGACACGTGACTATGAGGGCTGGCTTAGCACGGTGGCCGGTCATTATGGCGTCGCCGAAGCCTATGGCGAGCTCCAGGTGCCGCTGGTGTCGAGACGCCCCTTTATTTACGCGCTGGAGCTTAATGGGGCCTATCGTGTGTCGCGCTATGACAATCAGGCGGACGTCCTGCCCACCAGCCGCTACGAGATCCAGTACAGGCCGGTGAAGAGTCTTCTGTTGCGCGCCACGCTCAACAACGCCACCCGCGCGCCCAATATCTCCGAACTCTACGCATCCTCCTACTTTAGCATCAATGGCGCCCTCAGCGATCCTTGCGCCGGGGCGGCCCCCGCGGCGACCGCGGCCCAATGCGCCTATACGGGCGTAACAGTGGCGCAATATGGCCATGTTACCGACTGCGCAGACGCCTGCCGGACCTATGGCGGGGGCGGCAATCCTCTGGTCAGGCCTGAAAAGGCGCAGACCCTGACCTACGGCCTTGTGTGGACGCCAAAAGCGGGCGCCATGCTTTCGGTCGATTATTACCGGATCGTGGTCTCCGATTTTATCGGCTATATCGATCCTGTTTCGGCTTTCAACGCCTGCCTGACCACGGGTCTCAGCTATTACTGCGGATTTGTGCACCGTGATCCGCTGACGGGTGCGTTAAGCGGGAAGGGTTATGTCGGTGGCGCCACGCAGAACACCTACCGGCTTTATAACAGCGGCCTTGACGTTCAGGCCGCCTATACCCGGGGGCTCGGCCGCTTCGGTCGCGCCGACATCAGTCTGATCGGCACCTGGCAGGGCACGACCTCGTTTGAGCACTCGGTTTCGGAGATCCGCGTCAATTGCGCCGGCTATTTCGGTAGCCCCTACTGCTACGCGCCGCAGCCAAAATGGCGGCATAATGCCCGGCTGACGTGGCAGACGCCGTGGCGTCAGGCGGCGCTGTCGCTGAACTGGCGTCACATCGGCGCCACGGCCTATGCCGGTAACAGCGATGATCCGGCGGTCAATGGCGGCGTGGCACGGTCGACGGTCTTCGCCAAGGTGCCGACCTACAATTATATGGATATGTCTGCGGGTCTTCGGCTGCGCCGCGATCTGAGAGTCCATCTTTCGGTCAACAATCTGTTCGACCTGACGCCGCCGATTACGCCCTCGACCAATGTCGACGGCACGACCAACAATCCCAACACCTGGGCGGGCACCTACGACGCGCTGGGCCGCGCCGTTATGCTGAGCTTCGATCTCAAGCTTTAAAGGGTATGACAAGTTTTTAGCGTGTTGCAGCGCGATAAAATTGTCACAAATAATATCATAAGGCATATTTTTGACGGTTCGATGACAAAAAAGTCGTTTTCGCACCAAGGAAAACTTTCGGCCATCCGTTGTCTCTAGTGAAGGCGGGGATTGGCCCGGGCCTGGGGAGTTACAACAGATGTCCGTAATGAACAGATCCTATTTTAAAATTGGTCTTATGACCTCGATGGCCGCATGCGCCATGTTTACGTCGCAAGCATTCGCGCAGGACGCCGCACCGGCGGACAGCGGCGCTCAGGACAAGCCCGAAGTGGTTGTGGTGACCGGCACGCGCATCCGCCGTCCGAACCTGACCTCGACGAGCCCGATCACAACGCTTGACAAAAAAGAGCTGGAATATCAGGGCGTCCTCAACCTTGAAGAAGCGCTGAACCGTCTGCCGCAGGTCCGCGCCAACTCGACGCAGTTCACCAACGGTTCGGATTCCGATGGTCGCGCCAAGATCAACCTGCGTAACCTCGGCTGGCAGCGCTCGCTCGTCCTGCTCGATGGTCAGCGCCTGCTGCCGGTTCAGGCCATCGACCTCAACATCGTCCCGACCGCGCTGGTTAAGCGCGTCGACGTCCTGACGGGCGGGGCCTCGGCGACCTACGGTTCCGACGCCATCGCTGGCGTGGTCAACTTCGTGCTCAACAAGGAATTCAACGGCATCGAGATCAATGGCAGCGTGGGCGGCTATCAGCACACCAACGACGCCAGCGATATCCAGGCCCTGATCAAGAATGTGCCGAGCATCAACCTGCCGAAGAAGAATGTTTTCGACGGCCAGCGCACCGACATCAATATCGCCGCCGGCAAGAATTTTGCCGATGGCCGCGGCAATATCAGCATCTTCCTTGATCAGCGCCATCAGGACGCCGTCACCTGGTCGCAGCGCGACTATTCGTCCTGCCGTATTTTGCAGACAGGGCTCTGTTCGGTCAACACCAGCTATTCGCCCTATGGTCGCTACACCTTCAACGATCGCCCGCCTGAAGTAGCGACTTATTACGGCGCCATGGATGGCAGCAACACCTTCGTCAGGGGCAGCGACGCCTATGGCATCAATACTCGCGAAAAGTTCAACTTCCTGCGTTCCGACGATCGCTTCACCGGCGGTATCTTCGGTCACTACAAGTTCAACGAGCACGCCGAGGTCCACGGCACCTTCCTTTATATGAAGGACGAAAGCTCGTCGCAGTTCTATCCAGCCCTCATGTCCGAGACGGTCGATCTGAACTGTAACAACCCGTACCTGTCGGCGGCTCAGGCCCAGACCATGTGCGGCGCGTCCGCCGGCACTAGCGCCACCGTGTCCACCACGGTCAATTATCAGCTGGACGGTCCGGGCTCGAAGGAACTCGACAACAAGGCGACCAACCAGGATTATCGCTACACCTTTGGCGTCCGCGGCGATATCGCCGATGGCTGGTCCTATGACGTGGGCTTTGTCGGTTCGCGCGTCGAGACGACCCTGTCGGACAATAACAATGTTGATCCGCAGTCGTTCCGTAACGCGATCCAGGTCGTCAATGTCAACGGCACCGCGACCTGCCTGGTCAATGCCGATGCGATCACCACCAACGATGACCCGAAGTGTGTACCGGCCAATATCTTCAGCTACCACACGGTGGATCCGAAGTTCTACGACTATGCTTACCGCAACTATTCGTGGGGTTCGGTCACGCAGCAGCAGACCTACACCGCCAATATCAACGGCGACCTGACGCAATACGGCGTCCAGAGCCCGTGGGCCAAGGACGGTGTGGCCCTGGCCGCCGGCCTCGAATATCGCCGCGATTCCCTGCGCAACGAAGTCGATGCCGCCACCAAGGAGTATGAGGGCTGGCCGAGCACGGTTTCGGGCCACTACGGCGTCAAGGAATTCTACGGCGAACTGCAAATTCCGCTCGTCTCGGATAAGCCGTTTGTCTACAGCCTGGACTTCAACACCGCCTTCCGTCAGTCCAAGTATGACAATCTCGACAAGGCGCTTGGCACCTCGAAGTTCGAGCTTCAGTACCGTCCGATCAAGGACCTGCTGGTGCGCGCGACCTTTAATAACGCTCAGCGTGCCCCGAACATCTCGGAGCTGTTCAGCGGCAAGACCCTCAGCATCAATGGTTCGCTTGAAGACGGTTGCGGTACCTCGAAAAAGCACACGGCTGCTGAATGCGCCAATACCGGTGTGACGGCGGCGCAATACGGCACTATGCGTGAATGTACAACTGGGTCGTGCTGGACCTTCGCCGGCGGTGGCAATCCGCTCCTGCGTCCCGAAGAGGCGGAGACCCTGACCTACGGTCTGGTCTATACCCCGCATCAGGTGCCCGGCCTGATGGTCTCGGTCGATTACTATGATATCCTGATCAACGATTACATCAACTATCTCGATGCCGTCGATAATTACAGCAAGTGCCTGACCACCGGCCTGGACTATTACTGCCAATATATCCACCGCGGCACCGATGGTTCGTTCACGCAAGCCGGTGGCGGCTATGTCGAAGGCGGTACGCTCAACACCTATCGTCTGCACAATCGCGGCCTTGATTTGCAGGCGGCCTATAATTTCGATCTCGGCAAGTATGGCCGCGTCGACACCAACTTCATGGCCACGGCCCTGTCGATCACCGGTGGCCAGGATTCACCGATCACGGCCAGTGTCAACTGCACCGGCTATTTCGGTCAGCCCAACTGCTACGCGCCGCAACCCAAGTGGCGTCATAACCTGCGCGCCACTTGGCAAACGCCGTGGTATCAGTCGTCCGTCTCGGTCAACTGGCGCCGTATCGGCAGCACGACGCTTAGCGGCAACAGCTCGGATCCGGCCGTTAGCAATGGTGGCGGCTACACCAATACCATCTTCACCAAGTTGCCGGACTATGACTATATCGACATGAGCGGCTCGGTGCGCCTGCGCCAGAACCTGACGCTCAACCTGTCGGTCAACAACCTGTTCGATCTGACCCCGCCGATTACCTATTCGCAGAACGTCGACGGCACCTCGAACAACCCGAACACCTGGACGGGTACCTATGATCCTCTTGGTCGTTCGATCCTGCTGAGCTTCAAACTGAAGCTCTAACAGAGTCGCTTCAACGATCATGTGCGGATGCGCGCTGGCTTTCCCCGGTCAGCGCGCATTTCCTTTTTATACTCTTGGGAGACGGCTATGTGGCTTATGCGTTTGACACCTTTATTGGCCGTGTTGGCTGCCTCGGCGCAGGCCGAGACTCTGGCGCCTCCGCCATCTGTACCCATCGGCACCAACACGGTGGCCAGCGCTGAGCTTTATGTAGTTCGCCCCAGCACAACCCCTTGCGTGGTTGAGCTTCTCTCCAAACATGAATTTATCGGCGAACAACCCGTGGCCATGACCTATGCCCCGCCGGCGGCTTGCCCCGGTCCGTGGGCGAAGGTCGTCATCGAGACCGATTTCAACGTGACGCGTGGCCGTCAGTTCGATCGCACGGCCATCATCCATCTGGGGGGCGTCAATCTCTATCTCGGCACGACGATGGAGCCGCGCCGCGATATCGCGCCGGTCTGGCATGCCGAGCGCGACATTACCGACTATACAAGTCTGCTGACCACGCCCCAGAGCGGGGAATTCCTCCTCGCCAACTATGTCGATGACACCTATACGGGCCATCTTTTTGGCGCGGCGCGGCTGCTTTTCTATCCGGCTGATGCACACAATCCGGCGCCCGCCACGGCACAGCTTGTTATGCCCTTAAGCGATCGTCAGGCGTCACTGACCAAGGCCGCCCCCGCTCTTACCAGGACCCTGACCCTGCCGCGCAATGTCGAGCGTCTCTATCTCGATGTCATGGCCGAACCGCAAGGCGACGATGAATTCTGGTACGGCTGCGTCTCCGACCGTTTCATCACCAAGGACGCCAATCTGTGCGGCGGCGGCAGCCTGCGCGAGACCGAGGTGTTGATCGACGGCAAACCGGCCGGTGTGGCGCCGATCTATCCGTGGATCTATACCGGCGGCATTAACCCCTATCTGTGGTTCCCGTCACCGGGCGTGCAGACGCTTAACTTCGAGCCCTACCGGGTTGACCTGACCCCGTTTGCGGCCTCGCTCAATGACGGCCAGCCGCACACGATCGCCTTGCAGGTCGAGGGCGTTCGCCGCTATGTCTATGCCATGGGCACGCTGATGGCGTGGCTCGATGAAGGTGCGGACGTCGTGACCGGCGGCCTGACGCGCAACACGCTGACAGCACCAGAAATCAATGTTGACGATGCACGCTTGTTGGCGAAGGGCAGCGATCTGAACGGCCAGATGACGACCACCTTGCCGCGCGACTATGTGATCGAAGGCTATGTCGAGACCTCGCATGGCCGCGTCACGACCCGCCTGCAGCAGACGAGCCGGTTTTCCAATCATCAGGCCTATGAGACCTCGCCAACTGAAGCAATATGGCGCGTGCGTCAGTCGACAGAGCTCGCGACCACCCTCACAACGACGGACGTGGCTGGTGTACAAACGCGCATGGTTGAGGAGTCCTTTCCCCTGACCATCGACTACCACGACACCTTCCATAAGGATTATGGCCTTCAGGATATCGATCTCTATCAGGGTCTGAAGCGGACCATCCGTGAAACCGGCATCGATGGGCGGGTGCGGATCAGAAGCGAAGAGCTCAGCACAGCACCGAAGCTCCACGCCCTGCTTGATCCCAAGACGCACCGGACGAAGGCCACGACCGGCACATCTGTTCATAAGGTCAGGGTAACCGATAGCGATGGCGTCTGTTATGACCGCACGATCACGAGCCGCAACAATGTCGTCGTCACGGTGTCGGACGGCTGTAGGATGAAACCCTGAGCGTTCACCCGATAGTTTGCGCTGGTGATGGAAAATTGAAAAGAAAGTAAAATCAGAGTGTTGTAAATTATTTCTAAAAACGGAAATAATTTTCAGAAAAATTGACGGCTGGCCAGGTCAGGCCTAACCTTGAGATCTGTCCGTGTCAGATCAAAGGTGGCCCATGGCCCGTGTCTCTATTGGTTCCTATACCGTTGCTGAACCCCTGCATCGCTTTGTTATCGCGCAGGCCTTGCCGGGTTCGGGTGTTGCGCCAGAGGCTTTTTGGCGTGGACTGAGCGATCTGCTGGCGACATTCAGCGCGCGTAACGCGGACTTGCTGACCCGTCGCGACCGCTTGCAGGAACAGATTGATGCCTGGCACAAGGCGAACCCCTTCGCACCTGCGGCTTATAAGGCGTTTTTGCAGGAGATCGGCTATCTGCTGCCGGAGCCGGCCGCTTTCAGCGTCACCACCAAGGATGTCGATGATGAAATCTCACATCTGGCCGGTCCGCAACTGGTCGTGCCGGTCTCCAATGCGCGCTATGCCCTGAATGCCGCCAATGCGCGCTGGGGATCGCTCTATGATGCGCTTTATGGCACCGATGCCCTGGCGCCACCGATCGAAACGAAAGGTTACGATGCGGCGCGGGGCGCTTTGGTGCAGGCGCAGGCGAAAGCCTGGCTCGATCAGTTTGTGCCGCTGGCGGGTTTGAGCCACGCCGATGTCACGGCCTATAGGGTTATCGATGGCGCCCTGATCGCCAATGGCGGTATCACGCTGAAAGATCCTGCGCATTTTGCCGGTTTTGCCGGCGACGCCGATGCGCCCGCGTCGATCCTGCTGCGCCATAACGGCCTGCACATGGATATCCTGATTGATCGCGAGCACCCGGTCGGGCGCGCTGACGCGGCGGGCGTTTGCGATATCGTCATGGAGGCTGCCTTATCGGCGATCATGGATATGGAGGACAGCGTCGCGGCTGTCGATGCCTGGGACAAGGTTGGGCTCTATACCAACTGGCTGGGCCTGATGAAGGGCGACCTGAGCGAGACCTTCCGCAAGGACGATCAATCCTTGACGCGACAACTCAATCCCGACCGCGACTACATGACACCGGACGGCAAGGCCCTGACCTTGCACGGCCGCAGTCTGATGCTGGCGCGCAATGTCGGCCTGCATATGTATACGGATATGGTCGCCGACGCGGAGGGGCAGCCGGTGCCGGAAGGTCTGGTCGATCTGATGATCACCGCCCTGATCGCGCGCCATGATCGTGGTGGCAACAGCCGCACGGGTTCGGCCTATATCGTCAAGCCGAAGATGCACGGGCCCGACGAGGTGGCCTTTGTCGTTGAGACCTTCGCCTTTGCCGAAGCGGCGCTGGGCCTGCCGGCGGCTACGCTGAAAATCGGCATTATGGACGAAGAGCGCCGCACCAGCGTCAATCTGATGGCCTGCATCAAGGCGGCTTCTGAGCGTGTGTTCTTCATCAATACCGGCTTTCTCGATCGCACGGGTGATGAGATCCACACCTCGATGGAGGCCGGGCCTACCTTACGCAAAGGCGACATCAAAAACGCCGTCTGGATCAAGGCTTACGAGGACGCCAATGTCGATGCGGGTTTGCTGTGCGGTCTGCCGGGACATGCCCAGATCGGCAAGGGCATGTGGGCGGCGCCTGACCGGATGAAGGACATGCTGGCTCAGAAGATCGCGCATCCGCAGTCAGGCGCGAGCACGGCCTGGGTGCCGTCGCCGACGGCTGCGACCTTGCACGCTCTCCACTATCACAGTGTCGATGTGACGGCGCGGCAAGACGAGATCCGGCAACGCCAGCGCGCGTCGCTCGACGCGCTCCTGACCCCGCCCGTGCTCGATCGCAACCTGTCACGGGAAGAGATCGCCCTGGAACTCGACAACAATCTGCAGGGCCTGTTGGGCTATGTTGTGCGCTGGATCGATCAGGGGGTGGGTTGTTCCAAGGTGCCCGATATTCATGATGTCGGGCTGATGGAAGACCGGGCCACCTTGCGCATCTCCTCGCAGCACGTCGCCAACTGGCTGCACCATGGCCTGATCACGGAGGCTCAGGTCGAGGGCCGCCTCAGATATATGGCGCGGGTCGTGGATGGTCAGAACACCGGCGACCCCCACTATCGGCCGATGGCGCCGGATTTTGACGGGGTGGCGTTTCAGGCGGCGCGCGATCTGGTCTTTATGGGACGCGCGCAACCCAATGGCTACACCGAATTCATCCTGCACAAACGGCGACGCGAGGCGAAGGTCCGCTAAAGTCTTGCGGCGTGCCAGCGCAGGTGCTCGTCCATAAAGCTTGAGATGAAATAATAGCTATGATCATAGCAGGTGCGCAGGTTGAGCGTGAGGGGCTGTTCGGCGTTGCCGCACGTGGCTTGTAGAAGCTCAGGTTTGAGCTGGTTGGTCAGGAAACTGTCCGCCATGCCTTGATCGACCAGGATATCAGGCACGCGATGACCGGCTGCGATCAGGGCGCAAGCGTCGTAAGTTACCCAGGCGGCGCGATCTGGACCGAGATAACCCGTGAAGGCCTTTTCGCCCCATGGCACCTGCGATGGCGCCACGATCGGGGCGAAGGCAGAGACGGCGCGATAGACCGGATTTCGCAGGGCGATCACGAGTGCGCCATGTCCGCCCATGGAATGGCCCATAATCGACTGGCGGGTCATGTCGACCGGGAAGTTGGCCGCAATCAGTGCCGGCAATTCTTCGGTGATATAGCTGTACATCCGGTAGTTTTCGGCAAACGGCGCCTCGGTGGCGTCGACGTAGAAGCCTGCACCCTGTCCGAAATCATAGGCATCATCATCGGGGACGGTCTCCCCGCGCGGTGAGGTGTCCGGAGCGACAAAAATTAGGCCAAGGTCTGCGCAGGCGCGGCGGTAATCGCCTTTTTCGGTCACATTGGCGTGGGTACAGGTCAGGCCTGACAAGTACCAGACAACCGGTAGTTTTTTGCCTGATTTGACCTGTGGCGGCAGAAAGATGCTGAAGGTCATCGGGGTCTTCGTCTCGGCGCTGTCGTGGCGATAGACCGCAAGCTTTCCACCATGGGATTCGTGGACTTCGAGCTGTTCGAGCGACATGGGATTTCCTTTTGTGCGGACAGGGGGGAGGCGGCGTCGTCATAGGGGCTCGACCAAGGTGAGGTCAAGAGCGTAGGCGCATCCGCTTGTTTGCGGGAGGCCTGATCCGAAAGGGGTTACCCTATCTATCCCGTATGGCAGATTTGCAAAATCCAGATCGACCAAGTCAAGGTTCTACGGAAAGCTCACAAGACGGGGCCTGTTGGCATCACATCCAAGCCCTGGCCGTGCCATGGTACCAGACCGGACGAGGTCCCCTTTCGTCTCAATCCCTGAGCCTTGCCAATAGCAAGGCTCAGGTCCGGTTCATCTGTCTAGGGCGAAGGGTGATCCGCGGAGGGCGTCGCCCGTGGCGCTTCTATTGGTATGGGCGGTGGTTCCTGAGCGCCAAAAACCATGACCTTGAACATATTTATGACAGGACGCACATAAACGCCTGCAAGCGTGTGATATTCCGCATCAAGCGCCGCCCCCCTTCCAATGCCGTAGGTGAGGATCTCCCCCTTGTCTGGAATAAAGGCGGTTCCGAACATGAAGTCCCAGATGGATAACTTATTGCCCATGTTCTTGTCCCAGTGCTCAAATCGAGCGCTATGGTGCAACTGGTGCATGTGTGGGCTTATTAGGACAAAGTCGAGTTTTCCGAAGCTTACTGGGAAGTGGCTATGGCGCAGTGCGTCCAAGACCAAGATCGTGCCTATCAGGTTCGCATTGCCCATCATGATCAGCATGTCCGCGAGCGAGAGCTGATATAAAAATAGGCATAGCCCCATCGGAAGGGCCCCCAAAAGTATTGCACCGATGTGGTCAAACTTGTCGCCTAAGGGATGCATCCGTGCTGTTGTCAGAGGCGTCAGGAAGGTCGCAGAATGATGCACCTTATGCAGTTCCCACAAAAAGCCGACCTTATGTTGAAGGTAGTGGGTAAAAAAATTCGCGAAGTCCGCGAACAGAAAGAAGACGATCGACCACGACACGACCGTGAGAAATCCTGCGTGCAACGGGACATGCTGCGGCATGACGCTATGAAGCCCTGCCGCGATACCAGAAGCCACGCCCACGGCGAGAAACGCATCACCGATGGCCAGCAGGCCACGTGTCAACTTGCCCGCAACATACATGATGATGTCAATGCGGCTGGACGTCGATGTCCAGCCGGCGGCGGGAAAGCAGTGTTCCCAGAACCCGGCAAAAGAGACGTGCATGCGCAGTCGTTGAAACTGCCCTATAAAACTAACGATCGCTGCAAAGAAAAATGTGAGCAGAGTGCTGCCTACAACCGTAAACTGCTCCCAATGCAGGTTGTGTAATTTCGAGTATAAAAAATCTAGCATATTTCCGCCGCCGTTATATTTTATTCTAAAGAAGCACAACGCCTTGATGCGCGACCTATTTGTATCAAAAAACTCCGCTTTTACGTGTCAATCAAAGCTGCCCTTCCTTTTGGCATATCTTTTTCAGAGCCTAGATTATTCGGTACGACGTTACGCGACAAACGGCACAGCGCTCAGTCACCCGTTCGCTCGTTACGTATCTTTTCCGGTTTCCGCAGGAAACTATGGCGGCCGATAAAAATCCAGACTTCCACTTATGGTTTATAAAACTATGGTTGGGTGTGTGTAAAATGACACGGCGTCAGGGGCTGCGCCCGCCGCGCCATACCACCGTTTCGTGCGCGTCGCAAAATCCACCTAGCTTGGGGACGCGAGCGATGACGCGGCAACGCTTCGGATGCGCGGACGTGTGGCGGCTGGATCCTCACGCCCTGGCTTTAGATTGGGCCAGGGGAGATGTCGCCCGTTTCAAGCTTGGGTTTGGCTAGCCCCCACTCAAGAGATGGCAGGCTTTCGACTGTCTTCTGGATGCGTTACATTGAATCGTCAACAGACCATCAGGGACAGACTGGCCATGCGACCGCACACTCAGGGATTTCCGCAACATATGTGGCTTCTTTTAGGGATATTGGCGGCGCTTGGATGGACCACGCCTGCCCAGGCCGCGTTCTCTTGCAGCCTCCATCACGCCGGGCAGACGCAATCCGTCGCCATTCCTGGTATGGGGCGATCTATGCTCATCCACCTGCCAAAGGATTCCGATGCCGCTACGCCCCAACCGATCCTGTTTCTCTTTCATGGCAGCACCGGCACCGGCGCGGATATGCTGAAAGACGCAAAGCTCGAAGCGACGTCCGACCGCAACGGCTTTATCCTGGCCGCACCGGATGGCGGCATCCCCGCTGGCAAGGGCTTCGTATGGAATATCCCCGGCGTGCCGACCGTCACGGGCAAGATACCTGGCCCGGACGACGCCGACGACGTTGCCTATATCAAGGCGGCGATCGACCGGCTGGCCTCGGAAGGCTGCATCGATCGCGCCCGGGTCTACGCCACGGGACTGTCGGGTGGCGGCCGCATGACCTCGTGGCTTGGCTGCGTCGCCGCCGATCGCTTCGCCGCCATCGCCCCCGTCGTAGGTTTGCGCGCCGGCAATCCGCAGGCGGAGGATAAGACACGCCCCGATCCGACCACCTGTCGGCCAACGCGCCCTATGCCGGTCATTGCCTTTGCCGGCGACAAGGATACGGTCAACCCGATCGAGGGGGGCGGCGCCGGCTACTGGCAATACACCATGCATGCCGCCGAGCAGCGCTGGGCGCAGCTTAATGCCTGTGGGACCGCGCCGACAACGCAATGGGTAACAGCCTATGTCTATGAAGAACGTTACAGCGGCTGCCGCAATGATGCCGATGTGGTCGGTCGCATTACGGTCGGCGGCAAACATGCCTGGGTGGTCGATAATGAGGCGATGTGGGCGTTTCTGAAGCGCTATCGCCGCGAGTGATACCTGTTGTCACAGAAAAAACATGCATCGTGTGATGTGAGCCGTGTCACGTAGCGCTGTCGGGAGCCGCTGGCCTGGTTATGCGCGTCATGTGGATCTGCCTTTGCCGTCGACAGACTGTATTACTTACGGGTAAGGGTTGGCGGCAGATGTCGACGACGCGGGCTACCAGCCGGATCTGACGGCTTATAAGGACAAGGTTTGAGATCGCGGCTTTTCCCTGTTTAAGGTTGCCCGTGATGCTGGGCAAGCGGCAACGTCGCTGCAGGGTATGCTAAAGGTCTCTTTCGAGTTGCGCTTCAAGTACCAAAGCCAATGTCTCGACAAGTTTGGCCAACCGATTCACCGGATCAGCCACGGAGATGGCGCCGGCTTCAATCGCAGCGTTTGCACATAGTTGCCTCATCTGTTCCAAGGTGAGGTGTTCAAGCCTTGGCGCGGCGATTTCTTCGGTCGCGTTTGTAGGCATCTGATTTCCGGTTGGAGTCGTTTAAGGTTTGGATTATGAACCACTTACCTGTCGTAAACAAGCAAGTGCCTTGAGGCTTTGGCTTTTGGGCTGAACTAGACTTGGCAAAGATCGATCGCCGACAGGCGGGAATATAGGGTTGTGGACCCGCATGTCCGCGGCGGAGAGCCGGCGTTGAACTGGAAAATTTTACCCCGAAATTCAAATGGCTTGTCGAGCCGGAAAGGCTTCTGGGCGACAAGGTGATCGATATAAAGGTTTCGGGTATCGACCCGAACACCATCGACCTCCGCGACCTTCACGCCGCTTTGGTAGAGGCTATAAGGATCTTTCGGAGGACTTTGTTGTGTCATCAGGGCCGCGTGCCTTCCGTTGCATAACTTGACCATGCGACGTTTTCGTCTAACGGTGCCGCCAGATCAACGTCGTTTTACAGAGGGTCGTTACATTAAAGTATAGGCGATGTTTTTCCGTTTTCGGGACGGGCCGCCTTACGGCGGTTGCCTAAACCTACGGCGCTGGCTGGGCTGATGGAGGCTGTGCCGGTGCGGACATCCTGTCGCTGTCGATCTGGTTGCCGGCGCTTGGCTCTGCGGAAGCCTCAGGACTATTCTGTGGCAGCTTCACCTGCGTAGACGGCACCTGAGGAGTGATCCCTAAGCAAGCGGCCTCCTCCGTCAATTGGTGGAACAGATAATTATAGATCGCCAATTGTAGTGCATTGGTGGCGGCGAAGAGGGTGTTGCTTTGTGCATTGAAGCCGGGCGAAACCCCTTCGTTGCTGCTGACTGAGCGGCCCGCATTCAAATTCTTGTTTTCGAGATCGGCATTGCTGAAACTTTGCGGGGTAAAGGTATTGATCGCGTAGGGATTAAGTGCGCCGATAACGACGGCCGCCATGATCCCGACCGCCCTTTTGCCGCCACCGGACTTCTGGCGATGCAAGGCCTTGTAGGCCCCATGCGCGGAGTAGGTCACGCAGGCCACAAGCTGTGCATCCACGCTTGTGGTTGTAACGATTAGGGTGGCCTCAGCAAGGGTAGAGCCGGGCCCGGTGGCTGTGTCAGCGACGTCTTTATAGGTCAAAGCCGGAATGTCGATAGTCAAGACGACAGGATCTGTATCGTCAGGCTTGGCGTGCAGTCCATGATTGTGTAGCGATTTTGTCAGACCCTGCTCGAGGGCAGACCTGAAAGCCGCGGTATCGTCAGCAAGTCCAGCCATGGCCTCTGGTGCCAGGGTAATCTGTCCCACACGCAGACGTTGATAGGTGATCAGGCCTTGACCTTCTGGCAAGCCAAACCGTCCACTGATCGTCAGGGCATCCGGATTTATGAGAGGCGGGGCCGGGGCAGCGCTGACCGACATGCCCGCCATGCTGACCAGCGCACTGGCGAGCATGGCGGTCCGTCGGATGAGACGGATGGAAAGCCCCTTACGTACACAGGGCATTATAGGATTCCTTCACCGGACTCTATTTGGGCGAGTCGAAGCGCGTTCGTAGATTATTCGCGAAGGTGTTGGCCATGACCCCCACGATGTCGGGTTTCATCGCCGACTGGGCAATGGCGCCGATAATACCTCCGTTTGAGGTATAGGCGCCGGAAACACCTGTATAGACGGCAATTTCGGCGTTGTCGGAGACGCGACGGACGTGCACGTCGGCGACAACCGTATTAGAGCCACCAATCATATTGCCCATGGCCGCGCCGACGCGGCTGTAGCCCTTGACGTCGATCTCGAAAACAACGGCGTCTGAGCCCGACGGCGATGTCTTGAATTGCGCTTCAACGGCACTTTTCAGGCGCGCCTGCAGGTCAGCCTTACCCATGTCGTAGGCCGCATCGGCCGCCTTCTTCGAACTCATCGACGTGCCAGGCAATCTCGGCCGCTTTGACATAGAAGGTGTCCCGTGTTGTGAGAGCGATCGGGTTGGGCGGCGCGGAGGCGCACGCTGTCAAAGAGATAGCGGCAAGCGCTATCAAGATCAAATTTCGCATATGGTATTTCCCCTATAGCGCCGGCTCAAAATTGATAACGCCAGCGACGCACGCATAAGTAGGTTAAGGGCTACCGTGTGTCAATTGTGAAATAAAGTGTGGTCCATGCCATAGGCCCACGGCCGGTTATTTGCTGCAACCTTTTAGCGTTGGGACGTCGCACGGATTGCTGTTCTTGTCAGAGGGCAGGTGTCGGGTCCGTAGCCGGTGCAGTGAGCGTCATTTGCCGGGCCTCAAGGTGGGCGGCACTATCCGGCATCGACGGCACCGATGCGGCGTCGGGCGTTGGCGAAGGCATGGGCGACCCCTTTGGCACGACCGGCGAAATCGAGTTCGAGGCAGGCGATCTGATCGACGCGACGATTCAGGCGGGTCAGGGCATTGGCCACGCCACGACCAATCCGGTAACGATTCATCGATTTTTGCACGTCCGAGGCCAGGTGCGCCAGACGTTCGCTCAAATGTGCGCTGGCCGAGCCGCCATAGATGCGGGCATGGCGGACTGGAAACTCCGTGTTGCAGAAGGAGGATTTGTAGTGGGTCTGACCGGTCGAAAGATCGTAATAGCGCACGCCGGCGGCCTTGAGCGCAGCGGGGGCGTCGCACAGGAAGATCTGGCCGGGAGAAAACGCGCCAAAGGCCGGATCGAAGCTGGACACCCACGGGTGCATACGATCACCGTAGCGCAGGCCATAGTGGAACATGACCGGGGCATCGCCGACCATCATGACCAGCAGCGATCCGTGCAGGCCGTCGCGCGGGGCGTCGAACACCTGTTCGAGGAGGCTTGAGGCCCAGGGCGCATCGAGGAAATTGTGCAGGCCGTTCCTCTCGAGTTGCTCGCGTTTGAGGCGCAGCATTTTCTCGTAGTGCTCGCGGTCGAATTCACTCAGGCGGAAGGTGATTTCGCCGTGCGCTGCGATCAGGTTGCGGCGGTGGCGGTTGATGTTCTTGCTGTGCTTTTTGCTGACCGCATTGATCGGTTTGTCGCTGCCGAGGTCGATGCCGTAGCCCACATCGTCCGTGCCGTCGACCTCACCAAAAACGCCATAAGGATCAATCAGACCGATGGCCTGATAGCGGTCGATACGGGCGGCGGCCAGGGCGTCACGGGCCTTGAGGTCGGTGTCAGGGAAGGTGATCAGGGCGCTGTAATCGGCAAAGGGCGCGCCGACCGGGCGGGCGAAGCGGTTGGGGCGGCGATGGTGCGGCAGGAAGCCTATGGTCTCGCCATCGTGGCTATAGACGGCGATGACGATATCATCGCGTACCGACGCCACGGCGCGGATAAAGGCCGGCGACAGGACGGGTGACTGAAAGGCTTCGGTGGCGTCGATCATATCCTGCCAGATCGTCTGGTCTTGGGGGGTAAGATTTTCAACGCGGATGAGATCACAGGTCAGCACAGGCACGCCTTTGGTTCAAAAACAAAATAGACCTGATCTTTTGCAAGGATCGGGCCAAACTGTAGGCGCATCGGTATCGGTTTTACCTTAAGGTGGGCCGGACCCGGACCTTGACGGTCTTTTTAAGCCGATCAACTTTGCCTCGCTTCATGAGGGTCAAGGGCGCTCTCGGCTTACCTATGCGTTGATCGATTTGCGGGTGGCACGGATCCGTCGCGGCGCTTTCTGGTTCAGCCCTTGCGACGGTGTGCTATGAGCTTAGCGAAAGTCGTGATAGACGGTCAGTCAGAGAGCTCGCAGATTTGGGCCAGATGGGTCTTGCGCTTTCGCAGGGGGGCCTTTTAGGGCAATATGGGTGTCATTGTCTGTGACCACCTGCCAGGTGTCACGTTCAAAGGCGCCCTTAGGGACCTCAAACACCAAAACGTCGAGAATTTGTCCGTTGACTTTCAGGACATCGATGGCGCGATGCGTAAAGCCCTTTTCATTGGCGACCGCGCTTTCCAACTCAGACTGGCTCGTATACACCTCTCCCGAAGGCGAGACCAGAGACAGGGTTGGGAAGGACGCAATCGTTTCTGGCGTAACCTCAGGGGCTTTGATAATATATTCCAGCAGAACAAACACGTGACCGGCCGACTTGCGCCGGGAGTCCGGTTGCAGCGCCAATTCTGAGCGCATTTCTACGCGGGTCACAGTGATAAAGTCTTGCGAACCAACTTGCACCCTGGCCCCAAAAGGTATGGGTGCCTGATCCGTCGAATGGGTCGCCGGTTCAATGTTCTGACTGGAATCTTGGGAAGATGCGCCGGTGCAACCCATGAGGACGCCCAAGAGGATTGCGACGAAGATCGCCTTCATGAAAACCTCACAAAGATGGCATGGCTCAAGACGAGCCAGACAGGCGCTTAAGGTTTAGGTTGTGTTTTGTGACACGTCAATCTCTTGCCTGCGCCGGGCTAATGTCAGGGTTTGACATCGATAAATTCATCACACCGTACGTGCGAGCGGACGCGTCTTGTCCAGCCTAAATGTAATGAACGGGTATTGCGCGCACATCTTCGGATAATAGCAGGTCTTTTGTGTGCAGTGCGACAACGGCGCCTGGCCCGCGGGGTGGGCGCAGGGTGTCCAGTGTGTCCAAGACGGAAACATTCTTCGTTGCGTTCAGGCGCCCTGCCATATGGCTGGATAGATACCAAAGGGGAGGCGGGGGCGCCAACTGGCCGGCTTGTTCCACCCATGAGGGCGTGGGCAAGAATGGCACCTGGATTAGGGCTCGGTGGCTGCATTCGGCCTGAGATAAGCCCAATAACCGAAGATATGCCGTCATTGGCCTCATCGCAGGGCCGACCTTGAGGCCGGCGAGGGCCTCGTCATGTGATGTGATCAGCCAATAGCTGCCGAAGGCGGTCGCGTCACCAAGTCGCGCCAAGAGACAGTCAACAAGCTGGGGCGCTAGGTGAATGTCGTCAATTGTGAGCGGTGCTCTATGGCTGTTCAGGAAGGCGTCTGGATCTTCACGCGCCTGCTGGCGTAAGCCTTGGTCTTCAAGTGTTAGATAGGTTCGGTTTGGTCCACCACACCTCTTTGCCAAGGTCGTCTTGCCGGATCCCCGTGGCCCGAAAAGGGCTATCACCGGTACCGTCCGAGACAGATGGGCCAGGGTTTCAGACATGGTGCGAGGCAGGGACCTCATCTGTGCACGGGCCGATTAGACCCCATGCCATTACCCAGCATTGCGGCTGAGACAGACGTAAGCGCTTCAGTAACACACACCAAGTTCTGGAGGGGCCAGAAGGGATCACCAATGGTGCTCAGATCCTGCGACATTTTAGCCCTGCTCGAAGACCGTGGGGTGCCACTAAAGGAAAAGTCCGGCCCGCTCATACCTTTTTGGCTGGGATACGGGCGGGTCGAACGCCGGCGAATCCATCTCAGACGCTGGCGAAAACACACGTCTCATACGTGGTCCGCCTGCGCAATCTAAAACAAGCTCTTGCTTTGAATATGACGGCGGTAGGGGCATGGTGCGTGCAAAAAAGGGGGAGAGAGGATCCGTTCTGCAACCCTGCCCCTTTGACCATCGCGGCTGTAGGTTCCGGTCTTTGCCGTTTCTTTTGTGCTTCGCTGTCCACTGCAGTTGCCTGGCGCATTAACCGATGATTATTGGCCTTCTGTTACCACCATGTCTCGCGACAGGAGCGACCTTCCAAGGAGAGTGGAAGACCTGGTACGGGTCTTGCAAAGCCAGACTCATGTTGGCGCCGGGATTGCAGGCTTAGAACAAAGGAAAGCGATATGCGAAACATCGGTGAGGCCATAGCGATAAAGCTTGGCGCGGTTCTCGATATTGTCCTGGCCTGCCGGCTGTGCCCTGATAAGGTTCGCAAGGCCATCCTGTGCAGTAAGGGCTGGAAAATGGCGGATAAATCCGCGGTTCAGTGGGGTGTTATCCGTCGCGCGAGGAACGTGACAATCGGACGCAACACCGCTGTCGCTTGTCATAGTTTTTTTGACGGCGACGGGATTATCACGCTTGGTGAAGATATCAGAACCGGGCCGTTCTTTAGAATTCTGAGCACGACCCATCCCATCGAAAGCACGGTTCCCAGGCGAAAGTTTGGTGCCGATCTTAACCTGCACACCCGGGTGGAAGATGGCTGTTGGATCGGTATCGGCGTCACGGTCCTTCCGGGGGTCACGATTGCGCGCGGTTGCGTGGTCGGCGCGGGCGCCGTGGTGACCACCAGTACAGAGCCGAACGGCCTATATGTTGGCGTTCCCGCCAAGCGTATAAGGGACCTGCCTGTCTAAAGCCTTACGGTTGGTATGCAGCGCCCATCAATCGGTTCCGAACAGGTCGCGGGTGTAGATTTTGTCGGCCACATCCGCCAGATCGGGGGCTGACCGGTTGCAGATTATGACGTCGCACATGGTCTTGAACTCTGCCAGGTCTTTAATAACCTTTGAGTTGAAGAAGGTGGCTTCTTCGAGCGCTGGCTCATAGATAACGACGTCAATGCCTTTGGCTTTTATACGCTTCATGACGCCTTGAACCGAGGAATCACGGAAGTTGTCGGAGCCCGTTTTCATGGTGAGTCGGTATACTCCTACCACTTCTGGCTTTCGCCGAATAATACTGTCGGCGATGAAATCCTTACGGGTTGTGTTGGCATCGACGATGGCGCGGATCATATTCTGGGGTACTTCACGGTAGTTCGCCAGGAGTTGACGCGTATCTTTCGGCAGGCAATAGCCGCCGTAGCCAAAAGAGGGGTTGTTGTAATGCTGGCCGATGCGAGGGTCTAGACCCACGCCTTCGATAATGTCGCGCGATTCCAAGCCTGCCAGATCGGCGTAGGTGTCGAGTTCGTTGAAATAAGCCACGCGCATGGCAAGATAGGTGTTGGCGAACAACTTGACCGCTTCGGCCTCACTCGAGCCCGTGAAGAGGGTTGGAATATCCGTCTTGATAGCGCCCGCCTTCAAAAGGGCGGCAAACTGGAAGGCGCGCTCAGAACGTTCGCCGACCACAATACGAGAGGGGTGGAGATTGTCGTAAAGGGCACGGCCTTCGCGCAAAAATTCCGGTGAAAAGAGGATGGCGTCATAGCCGACTTTTTCACGGATCTGCGAGGTAAAACCAACCGGAATGGTCGATTTGATCACTATGGTCGCTTGCCTGTTCACGGCGATCACGTCGCGGATCGCGGCTTCAACGGAACGTGTATCGAAATAATTTGTTTCCGGATCGTAGTTGGTCGGCGTAGCCACGATGACGAAATCTGCCCCTTCATAGGCCGAGGCCTTGTCCGATGTGGCGGTGAGGTCGAGAGGGTGGTTGGCAAGGTAGTCGCTTATCTCATCGTCGATGATGGGCGACACCTTGTTGTTGATCAAGGCGACCTTTTCCGGGACGATGTCGTAGGCGACAACCTTGTTCTTTTGTGCCAGGAGGACGGCGTTTGATAGGCCGACATAGCCCAGCCCGGAAATTGCGATCTTCATGGAAAGCCTCATCGTTCGAGTGTGGTGTCAAGACTAAGGTGCGCTTTTCAACGCGACCTTACGGCAAGGCGACATGTCGGGCTTTCAGCGTGCCCAAGCGTGTCGTTCACCTGCGTCTGTAGCCCAGTTTATACACAAGACTAGATCTTGTGCGCTTTTTTGTTGCATTGCGGGACAATTTCAACAAAGATTTTATTTTTGTATGGTTTATTCAATTTTCAGGCGATGTTTCAGTCGCCGTCTAAGGGATTTTCATCATGGTTGGCGCAGTTTTGGTCGCCGGGGGCGCGGGTTATATCGGCTCCCAGACATGCAAGATTTTGGCAAGTGCGGGATATTTGCCGGTAACGTTGGATAATCTGTCGACGGGCTATGCGCAATCTGTCAAATGGGGGCCTTTCATTCAGGCGGATCTGCGTGATCGCGAGGCGGTTCTTGCGGCGGTGAAAACCTATGGTATTACCTCCGCGATCCATTTCGCGGCCTATAGCCTGGTTGGGGAGAGCACGAGCAATCCCGCCAAATATTACGACAACAACCTGGGCGCAGCGGTGGCTTTTGCGTCGGCGCTGATCGAAGCCGATGTCAAGGCTCTGGTGTTTTCGTCCACCGCGGCCGTTTATGGCAATCCGCAGTCGGAGCTGATTGGTGAAGCCCATCCGACCGTCCCCATAAACCCCTATGGCGCGAGCAAGCTGGCCTTCGAGCAGGCCCTCTATTGGCTGGAGCGCGCGCACGGGCTGAACTACACGGCGCTGCGCTATTTCAATGCGGCCGGCGCCGACCCGGACGGTGAGATTGGCGAGAGTCATGAGCCGGAAACCCACCTGATTCCCCTTGTTTGTAAGGCGGCCCTTGGCACCGGCAAGGCGCTTAACGTCTTCGGCACGGACTACGACACGCGCGATGGCACTGCCATGCGCGACTATATTCATGTGGTGGATCTGGCGTGGGCCCATGTCTCGGCGATAAAGCGGTTGCTGGCCGGGGGGGATAGCCAGACCCTGAATGTCGGGACCGGGTCGGGCGTCACGGTGCAAGAAGTTATCAACACCGCTCAGGACGTGCTGGGCGTTCCGGTTCCGCATGCACTCAGTCCCAGACGCGCAGGCGATCCCGCGACCTTGGTGGCCGACTGCGGGCGGATTCTGCGCGTTTTGGACTGGGCGCCGCGTTACAGCGATTTGCCCACCTTGATTGCGACGGCGGCCAACTGGCAGAAGTCCCGGCCTTATTAGTCGTGATTGTGCGCCGTTAAGGGGTTAAGTTTTCGTTAAATAGTTTTTGACATTTTTGTAAAATAAAAATATAAAGCGCAACCCGACCTCTCGGAGAGCGCGAAGTGCAAAAGCTTTTACCCGTAGACCTCGCCCAATTTGACTCACCTGTCAATAAAATGGGATTCCTCCCTTCGCGCGGTGAGCCCCGCGATCTGTCTCGATCGCCGCGCCCTTTTGTGGACCGGGACGTGCGCGCGCCAGAAGATGTTCGTGGCGTTGAGGGTGGAAAGGTGCCCTTGCGGTTGACGCTGCTGGCTGTGGCGCTTTTCTGCACCGGTTTCTGGGCGCTGGTCGCATGGCTGGTGTTGGCGCTTTAGTCTTTGGGGCGATGCTTCGCGATCGTTTTCGCTCATCTTAGCTTTTCATTTGAGTTTTTTGCGTGCCGCCCGGCAAGGTCTGGGCGGCCTTTTCGTGCGATCCAGGCGGGCGGTTGTGTGGCTTTGGGGTCTCGCGAGGTTGCTTGGTTTCAGTGCGGGGCGCTGCCTCGCCTTGCTGAATTCCCCACTGGGTTGTGCGTTGCAAAAATAACACTTTTTTGAACATGATTCGCGATCACAGCGAATCAGTTTGCCAATTTTACAATATTCTTCGAAAGTCAATTTGTTAATAATTTATAAATGCGTCGTGACAAAATTTTCGACGGAGCTGGGTAGAATGCTGGAATTTCTGAAGTCCTATATATCTGGGATATCACTGACGCACTTGCCGATGTTTGCGATCGCATGGTGCTTTCTCTTTGCCGCTGCGATCGCCAGCTATGGCTACCAGTATTATCTGGTTCGCAAAGATCTGAGCTTTTTTGGTTTTCTAAAGCACTGCTTTCCCCTCCACACTTGGCGCGATAAGTCGAGCTATATCGATATTATGATGTACTTCGTCAGCAAGTACACCAAGGCTATTGTCCTGTTGGGGCATATTGCGCTTGTGCTTCTGGTAAGTGGGGGCGTGAATGCAATTCTTGGTGTCGTGTTCGAGGGCTATGTAGCTCAGACGGCCGGCGTCATCACGATCATTGTGTTTTCCGCCCTCAGCTGTGTGGTCTGGGACTTCAGCAATTTTCTTTCCCACTACCTTCAACACAAGGTGCCGTTCCTGTGGGAGATCCACAAGGTGCACCATTCTGCAACGCAGTTAACGCCTTTCACATCCAAGCGCCTGCATCCTTTGGCTGACAAACTTGATCTCACGATCGGTGGCGTCCTGGTCGGCATCCTGTTTGGTTTTGGCCAACATATTTACGACTTCTCGGTAGCCGACATGGTGATTATGCTTGGCAATATGAACATGATTGTCACGATCGCTGTGATGGATCCGTTACGCCATAGTCAGTTTCCGATCAGTTTTGGTCCATTGGAAGCGATATTTATAAGCCCGCGTATGCACCATCTTCATCACAGCGTGAAACTCGAGCATTGGGATAAGAATATGGGCTTTGCGCTGGCTATATGGGATCGCATGTTTGGTACCTATTGCCGTGCGAAGACGGGCGAGGCCTATGTATATGGTATTGGCCGGGGCGCGGACGTCGATCTTGAATATCAAAGCGTCTATGGTGCGTACGTGCACCCTGTCGTTAAATCGATAAAGGTGTTGACGGGTGTTGAGGCGCCGCAACCGATGCCGGAGCTTCCGAACGATGCCTATGATGGCGCCGTTCCCTTGAGTGCCAGTATGACGGCACGTGAAGTCGTCCAGCGGCTACGTCGTCGTCGTCTGCACTTCGGCTAGATGTGTTCCGATCTGATTGAATCAGATCGGTGCTCTTCTGTGGTTGCCGTCCGTAGTGCAAGAAGAATCTGAACTAAATTTGCGAGTGATCGAGTGCGGTCTTCTGTAAGGCCTTTAAGTGCGGTATTTCAGAAACCGCTAGCCGGTATGGTGATCTGCGGACCAGGTCCAAATCTAATTTTCGAGCTTGATGCTCATAGAGCTTTACTGGTTTTCCTGATCCAGATCTGTTCGATCTTTTCGCCCATTCGGGTCATCGCCTTCTTTCACCCTCCCTTAGCCGACGCCAGGCAGATTTCGCATCACATGGATCATGATGCCGCCACCTGGGCCGGAACTCGATACTCCTCATTTTTTGTCAGCAAGGCCCAGATTGTTCGGGCCATCTTGTTTGCCAAGGCGATTGCCACAAGCATCCGCGGCTTTCGCGCCATCATCCGCGCCAGCCAAGACCCCTCTGGAACCGACTTACGTCCCAACCAGTTCAGGCGCGACATCGCGCCGATTATGAGTAGCCTGCGGATATCGGACTGTCCGGCCTTGGAAATTTTGCCGAGCCTTTCCTTTCCGCCGGAGGAGAACTGGCGTGGGACAAGGCCGAGCCAAGCTGAGAAGTCGCGACCGCACTCAAAGCTTTCCATAGGCGGGGCAAAGGCTTCGACGGCCAAGGCCGTCAAAGGGCCGACGCCAGGAATGGTCTGCAAACGCCGCGCCACGTCAGTTTCTTCAGCCAGTGCCTTGATCTTGTGAGTTCGTGCATCAATGCGCGCCGTTTTTTCAGCGATCTGCTTTAGCAAGTCCTGACATTCTTCGCGCATCAAATCAGGCAAGTCACTGTTCGACTCATTCAGGATTTCTTCGATCCGGTTGATCTGATGTATCCCCTGCGGAACCACGTGGCCGTACTCATAAAGGCAGGCCCTAACGGCGTTGACCAGTTCGGTGCGCTGATGCACAAGCCGCTCACGCGCCCGAAACAAAATGCCCCGGCTTTGCTGCTCTGGGGACTTCGGCTCGACGAAGCGCATTTCCGGCCGTTGTGCCGCGATCACGATGGCCTCAGCGTCCGCCGCATCATTTTTCTGACGTTTTAAAAACGGCTTTACGTACTGCGGTGCGATCAGCCTCACCTCGTGGCCGAGCCGGACCATCTCACGGGCCCAGTAATGCGCACTGCCGCAAGCCTCCATCACTACAACCGCCGGAGCCTTGCCCGTCATGAACTTCAAAAAACCATCCCTGGAAAGCTTCTTCTTGAACCGAACATCACCCGTCATTGAGGCGCCATGCAGTTGAAAAACAGACTTTGCCAAATCTACGCCAATCATTGTATCTTTCGTCACGGTTGCCGTCCTTTCCGCTCAGTGGCCTATAACACCACTATTTTGGCACATTGCGATGCCGTCTGGGAGGGGCGGCAACCACCCCATCTAATTTTTTGTTTTTACATGCTTTTTGGTCTGAAAAATGCGCCACACTGTTCGGAAAACTTTCTGATTTAGGTTGTCGACGGCTGGAGGCCTGTGCCCGAGATGAAGGATTGGCTTGGGTAGGGCGCTCAGGGGCACTCTTTATGTATGATCTGCAATTCATGTCAGATGCAGGCTCGGTCCGTGCGCGATAGCGTCGCCATCAGGCCGTTTGGCGCTTGCGTCTATTTGTTGTGACGTGTGAAAATGATCGTAACCCTGTGTGTGCCGTTTCGATGTCATGGGCCTTACGGCTTGACGCACAGTCTTCTCATGCCACAGGAAGGCTGTGCATTAAGCCTTAAAGAAGGCTCCTAACCAAACATCACGCTCAATCGGATCAATGCGCGGCTTGCCGCCGTCAGAAAAGTTTGTCAATTCTCCGACAATCGCTGACGGTCGGCGGTGGATAGGGTGAAAGGGATGCCCTTCAATTTGCGAAATTTCAGAGACGACGCGATTTTGGACTTTTTCAGCAGTATCGGCGCATTGAAGTCTGTATTGTAAATTGCAGTACGATCTGTTAGGTTGGCTGCAAAGGAGCGAGCCATGGCACTTATGAATGAGCGCAAAGATCATCCGGTTTCAATGCGCATGCCGGACGCAGACATTGCAATGATTGACCGAGCTGCGCTGCTGCGGGGGCGATCGCGAACGGATTTCGTTCGCGATGCGGCCGTTCGTGCCGCGGAAGAGGCGTTGATGGAGGTAATGCCCATACGCATGAGCGCGGCCGGCTTTGATGCTTTCACGTTGGCTCTTTCTAGCCCTGCGGTGCCCGTCGAAGAGATGGTCAATTTGTTTCGCCGCCCTGCACCTTGGGAAACTCCCGCCTGTAAGGGCGAGAGCTGACGTTGGCATTATCTAGCCCGGAGCTCTTAAGCGAGTCGCACGATGTCTCACTGTTTTCGTGTGGAAAGCCTTCTCTCGATAGATGGCTCACAACCAGAGCGCTTTCAAATCAGGCAAAGGGCTTCACGGCGGTATTGGTTGTTCACGAGGCAGGTCGGGTCGTTGGGTATTATGGTCTGGCGCCAACAGCCGTCGTTCCGTCACGTCTACCCCGCGCTATCCGAACGGGTCAGCCCCAGGACCCCGTTCCATGTTTGTTGCTTGGTCAGCTTGCGACAGATGAGAGTTGGTCAGGGCAGGGTATTGGTACGGGCCTTCTTAAACATGCCTTGCAGAGGTGTGTAGTTGCCGCAAACCTTTTAGGGGGATGGGCGCTAATCGTAAACGCAATTGACAATGAGGCGGCCAGCTTCTGGGCTCGCCGTGGCTTTGTGCCCTCTCATGACGATCCGCTGACGTTGCTCCGACCTATCGCTGACATCGCTGAATTGCTTCGAGCAGCAGGGTCTTGAGATTGGCTGAGATGGCAGATCTAGAGCCCAAAGGTCGACACTCTTCAAATCTGGAGCAAAAGCCATAATTGCACCAGCAGTAATGGGACCTACGGCTATCCCCGACTACCAGACCCGCCAGCTCCGTCAAGCCAAGTGCCTGCGGATTCCGGGGTGATCGCGCCACCCAGTTCGCGCGTATCAGCTGCTGCTGCGTGGGCACTGGCCATCAACGCGATGCTAGATATCAGACATTGCCGGCGGTTCGTCGAATGTCTCCGTTGTAGAACTGCTATCTACAAGCAAGACACCGAGCGCACCGTATAGTCGTAAAGGATGAGCGCTCAAAATCGACCACCCGGTTTCTACAGATTAGAAATGGGTCTCATCAGACAGCGAGTAATTTGGTATACTAATGTTGTGACTTTAACGCCTGTCGCCCCCTGGCGACCTTTTCAAGAATGTCTGTAGCGGATTTGGTCCAAACGAAGGGCTTTGGATCGGCGTTGTGATGATCGAGATAGTCTTGAATTGCGCCTTCGAGTTCGGCGACACTCTTGAACACGCCGCAGCGGATGCGATCGCCTGTTATCAAGCCGAAAAAGCGTTCGACCTGATTGAGCCAGGACGCCGAAGTGGGGGTGAAATGCATGTGGAAGCGAGGATGTTTGGCCAGCCATGCTTTGACCGCCGGATGCTTATGGGTGGCATAGTTGTCGGCGATCAGGTGCAGGTCGAAGCCCTTGGGCGTGCTGCGGTCGATGAGTCGAAGGAATTTGAGCCATTCCTGGTGCCGATGACGTTTCATGCATTCGCCGATCACCCTGCCGGTGGCGACATCGAGGGCGGCGAACAGTGTCGTCGTGCCATGCCGCTTATAGTCGTGGGTCATCGTTCCCGCCCGCCCCTTCTTCATTGGCAGGCCCGGTTGGGTGCGGTCCAGCGCCTGGATCTGTGACTTCTCATCGACCGAGAACACCAGTGCCCGGTCCGGCGGATCAAGATAGAGACCGACGACGTCCGTCACCTTCTCGACGAACTGCTTGTCGTTCGACAGTTTGAACGTCTTGGTCAAATGGGGCTTGAGCCCATGCGCGCTCCAAATGCGCTGTACGCTGGTGTGGCTCAGACCCACCGCCTTGGCAAGCGTGCGCGCGCTCCATTGCGTGGCAGCCGGTGGCTTCTGTCGCAGCGTCATCTCGACCACACGCGCAATGACTTCGGCGCTCAACGGCGTCTTACGGCCAGGCCGGGTCGCGTCGCGCCCAAGCCCATCGACACCCTGCTCAAGATAACGATCGCGCCAGCGGTAGGCCGTCTTCTTGGTCTTGCCCAGCGTCCGCACAATCGACGCCAAACTCGCCGCGTCCGCCCACATCAGCACGATCCGCGCACGCCAAACAAGCTTCTGCGGCGTGTTCCGGTCCGCCACCCAACCTTCCAACCGCACCCGAGCCTCAGGCGACAGCAACAGCCTTTTGTCCATGTCCATCGACACAGACTCGCATATTTGCAAGATCAAGGGAATCCATCCGTTGATTCCGCAACACTAACTACATTTTTGGCTTTTTTTCTGTTATTCGCACCCTTTCCGAAGCGGTATAGAATGCAACTGCTTAAATGCAGTAAAATAATACCTTCTAAGGGGGCAGGTGATTGGCGCATGTTGGCCAATTTGTATATATGCAGGTTCAGTAAAAATGTCGTTTCTATCCTCAAGTCAAATACTATCATTATTTGAAGAAACTTTTCAGCTCGGCTGGATATCTGTTCCGTTTGACGGTGGTAATTGGAAGGGATCCAAATCCTTAAAAAATATTGTTGGCTTCGATGATACGGAATGTGCCGTTCGAGCAGCATTTTTTAACGCCGTTCATCCGGATGACCGCCCTAATTTCTTCCAAGATTTATCTCTTTTTACCAAGAGAGCCGTACCACGCCGCCGGACAATTAGAGTAAGATCGCCAGGTGGAGCGGAGCGAAGAATTGATCTAGATTTCCGTCAGGTTCCAGGCCCCTCCTTCGAGACACTTAATCTCATCATTCTCAAGGATGTAACTGAAGGCAATTATACCTTCCAAAGGCTGGAAGAGTATCAAACCCGTATTGAGCAAAGCATGCGCACATGGCAACTGAGTGCCCTATGGTGGGCGGACACCGATCTGAATTTGACCGACTATATTGGGCGTGATGAGCTAGCTTTTGACAGGGAACTGCTGGGGCGACAGTATCTGGAAGTGGTGCCTCAGGAGGATCGGGCGGAACTAGCTGCGGAACTTTTTAAGCTCAACGCTAGTGTGGAACCTTTTTCCCTGCCGGTCCGGGTTACAGGATCGGATGGCGTAACTCGTGCGTATAAAGTACAAGGCGGTCCGTTCTATGAGCACAGCGAGCTCGCAGGATGGTCGGGCTATATCAGTGCGGCCCCTCTGACCACGATGGCCAAAACGCTGACGGCAGATGACTCCGCTTCTCTATCCTGTTTAAATGGATCGATGCTCAAGGCCGGTAGCGCTGCGCTTGGGTGGAGTTACGCAGACCTTGCACTAAGGTCCCAACTATCAAAGGCCACTGTTAGTCGAATTCTCACAACAAATGGCACACTTACCGGTACTTTTAAGTTGTCAAGTCTTAGGTCGATTTTGGAGGCGATGAACTCGGCTGGGGTCGATTATATTCTTGATACCCATGGCGTAATTAATCTGCGCATAACGCCACCGCTTGATAGCAAGCAGATCTAAACAGTGTAGATCGGCGTGAAAAAATCACCCCTCAATCGGGATGAAAGCTTGATTAAATTTCGCGAATGCGAAGGGAACGGTTTCGCTTCTCTCCAAAGAGTTCTACCAAACTTGTGTTGCAGTTTTATCCAATGCGCCATAAGCGAACCATCTACCCGTTTCACATCGATAAATGTCAGATCGCTGTCGCCCGCCAAGGTGTGTATGCCATCGGTATAATTGGTCAGCAGCCCCTCAGCCTTCAGGCGACTGACCACTGTCGCACTGAAGGTATCAACCGTGAGTTCGTCCACTTTCAATAGGTTCAGTGTCGCTGAAAAGGACACGGCGCCGCGATTTGACCACCCGGGTGACAACGTCCTTGATATTTGCGTAGCCGACGAACGCGTGCGAGTTTTGGTTTAGATCGACTCTGGGGCGTCGCGTGCGGCGACGTAAATAAACAATGAGTAGGTTACCCTGTCGAGTGTCCGCGAGCGGAAGCTGGCTTACGATTCCGATTTTGGGTCGGTGTCCTTGGCGGGGATGTCTTTGATCTTTTCGCGAAAGCGATCGAGCGTCTCTTTTGCGGATCCCTTTTTTGCGTCGGTCTTGCCCGTCGCGTCAGCCTTGACGATGGGCGTCTTCTCCGAAGGCATGGCACACTCCTAAAGCTTGTATCCTAACATCATTAACACTGAGCCGCCTTTGTCGTGATTTTATGTCGACGGCGGCGTTTGGTATTAATTTTTTACCACACCAGTATGCGTAACCTTGCCGTCGCGACCTTTGATGTTGAGCGCGCGGGGAGTGCAGCAAGATGTAAATATGCTTATTTTTTGCCGGTTGGATACTGTTGAAGTGAAACTTATACACTATTTTTATAGTAAACAATTTGTTAACTATAATATTTAAAAAGTTCTTTGTTCGCGTGCGGTAATCTGTGGCTTAAGTCATTGGAGCCGTTTTGTTCATGTCGCTAGCCTTTGTAGGTTTAACTGTCTTACGAATTGGTCTGGTGGCGCTGGCATTCGTCAACGCGTTGCCGGCGGTTGCGTTGCCGGATAGCCTCGCTGAGGCCCTTGGCCTGACCGGGACTCAAGGGCATGTTTTGATGGCTTATGGTTTAGCAGTCATAGCCTTTACAGCCTTGCCTTTGGTGAAAAGGTATATCGTCTTGGCGGCCTGTCTTGCCTATTTCGGCGCTGTCGAGTTGACGCCTTCTTCGGCGGTGGTTGCGGGGGGGCTCCCTTACGCTTGGCTGGCAGATTTAAGCGGCGTGGCACTGGCGGCGTTACCTTTATATTGTCTGGGCTTTCGGTCCTATCTTGCTACGCGATTAACCCAGTGGCAGGTGCGCTTGCGCCTAATCAAGGCAAGACGCTGTCAGTCTGTCAGGCAGCTGACGCGTGAAAATTCCGGACAGAACAACGGCATTTTGTCCAAATGAGTCTCAAAGTGCGGGTCATATTCTAGGCGCCCGCTCCGATTCATCCTTCCTGTTCGGTTTCGCGGTTTGGACTGGCCGCGCCCCATTTTTCCTTTGTAATGTCTCGAGGTTCATGTGTCACAAAAGCGCGTTCGTAAAGCGGTCGTACCGGTCGCCGGTCTCGGCACCCGTGTCTTGCCCGGAACCAAGGTGGTTCCCAAGGAACTGCTCAATGTCGTTGATCGCCCTATTCTCTCCTATGTGGTCGCTGAAGCGCGCGCCGCAGGCATCGAGCACTTTATTTTCGTCACCGGCCGCGCCAAGGGCGCCATCGAGGACTATTTCGATCACCAGATCGAACTGGAAGCTCAGCTCGCCGCCAAGAACAAGATCGCCATTCTCAACGAGCTTCTGGCCGAACTGCCCAAGCCCGGCGAGATGAGCTTCGTGCGCCAGATGCAACCGCTGGGTCTTGGTCACGCCGTCTGGTGCGCCCGTGATATCGTTGGTGACGAGCCCTTCGCCGTCATCCTGCCTGATATGGTGATGGACGCTGAGGTGCCGGCGCTGAAACAGGCGATCGACGCCCACGAGCAGGTCGGCGGCAATATCATTGTCGTCGAAGCCGTGCCGCACGACCAGACGCATCAGTATGGTGTGGTCGCTCTGGAAAGCCAGAACGGCCGCCTCAACAAGATGACCGGCATGGTCGAAAAGCCCTCCAGGGGCGCCGCGCCTTCCAACCTGATTGTGTCGGGACGCTATATCCTGCAGCCGGAAATCTTCGCGCTTCTGGCCGATCAGGAAAGGGGCGCCGGCAACGAGATCCAGCTTACCGATTCTATGTTCCGCCTGATGGAAAGCCAGGATTTCCATGCGCTCGAATATGACGGCGTCACCTATGACTGCGGTGACAAGATCGGCCTGCTGCGCGCCAATGTAGCCCTGGCGCTGAAAAACCCCGAACTCGGCACTGCCGCGCGTGAAGCGCTTCTGCCTTTTTTCCAGTAAGACCCAAGGCGGATCTGAACCTGGATCTGCGCGGGCCTTGAGACAGGTCACGCCCGGCGTCGCGGCCCTCCAGGACGGCAATTCGTCTCCTGGCAGCACGAAGGTTACACATTGGCAGATTCCGATAGCAATTGTGTAAAAGGCCGGGTGTTTGCCCCTCAGGTCAGGCCGTTTTCCCTGCCGGAGGTTTTCCAAGGTCGACAGGCCTGCATGTCTCGTCAGGCGCCACTGCGCTGGAAGGGGCATATATGAGGAGGCCGCATATTCAAGTGTTGCACATCTGTCGCGGCGCGCGAGGCACGGCGTTTGCATAACAGTTCCTGGTAGGGGCATGGCGGTTCAAACGACCGCTCTTTTTGCTCGTCTGACCAGTCAGAAAGGACATTGTGTTGCGAATCTGGATAAATTTGGCACGGTTTGGATTGGTTGTCGCCCTGGCCGTCATCAGTTACTATGCGTTTAAGCCAAGCGGTATGGGGGGCGGTTTCTTTGCTTGGGACAAGGCCGACCATTTTTGCGCTTTTTTTGTCATCACCGGCTTGGCCATGGTCGCTTTTCCTAGACTGCCCATCCCGGTTATTGGCATGGTCGTCGCCGCCTTTGGCGTGGCCATAGAACTGGTTCAGGGGCTGCCATTTATTGATCGCGACATGGACGTTAAGGATGTCATCGCCGAACTTTTGGCTTTGGGGGCTATTTTTGGCACGGTCGTGGCTGTTTACATCCGCACGGCGGCGGCGAGCGCAGCCTGTGAGGGGCCAAACTGTGTCACGCAAACGCGGCGCACCAGACCGGACTTAAAAATACCGTTCGGGTATTCTAATGACATCGCCGGGACCGATGACCGCGTTCGATGAACTGTCAATCAGGCGCTCTTTGTCTTCTCCATCGCGTTTGACATAGAATTTTTTCGCATTGGCGCGGTAGGTATAGCCCGAGGCCGTAGCGACGGCCTTGCTGACGGTCAGACCGTTTGTAAACGGATATTCGCCGGGTTTGTTGACTTCGCCCAGAATATAAAAGGGGCGAAAGGTTAGAACCTCAACATTGACCCGGGCATCCTGCAGATAGGCGGGCGAGAGGGCCGTGCGGATGCTTTCTTGTAGTTCAGGCGAGGTCAACCCGACGGCGGGCACTTCGCCGATGAGAGGGATGGACACGCGGCCATCGCCAGATACTACGAATTCTCCGGTCAAGTCCGGTTCGCCAAAGACAAGAACCCGCAATTTATCGCCAGGACCTAGCTTATATTGAAATTTTCCGGTCTTGGAGTCCAGGCGTGGTGAGGGCGCGGCAGCGGCCGGCGTTGACACGGGGTTTGATGCAAGCGCGGTGGAGGTTTGTGGTTCTGTGGGACGATGAGTCGTGGCGGATGGCCGCTCGGGTGCAGCTCTTGCCACTAGGTGTTGCAAGGCTTGTGTCGACACATCGGCCGGGCTTGTGGGTCTTTCGGCAATAGGCGCGGGTGCCGTTGGCACGGCCGCGACCAGGGTCCACAGAGTCTGCGCTGGTTTGACGATGCGTTGCTTCTCGACGGTCTTGACAACCGCCGGCAGCACGACGGTCTCCGTACGTTCTGGTTCGGAGACCACCTCCTCGACGGCCTCCCGGTATTCTGCCGGGATATTGTGCACGACCTCTCGTGACGGGGTATCGATGACCACGCGCTCACGGCTCTCCACGACGGCCGGGACAATGACTTTACGGGTCGTCTCAGGCCTCAAAAGGACGCGTATCTGCCTTTCTTCATATTCGGCCGGGTATTCTTTCAGGGTATAAATGAAGTCCGGGCTTGTACTCTCGGTTTCCCCGAGGGTGCCCTTGTCGGCAGACGCGGTGGCGTGGCCTGGGATAAGTGATTTGCCCGCGGCGTAGATGTCGACGGATTGGTAGTCATGCGGCGTGACGATCGCGTCCCGGCTACCGCCAAAGTCACGTTTTGAGACGTCCCACTCGGTTCTGGCCGGTTTAACAAGAACGCGTTGCGTCTCGATCCTGAATTCCGCAGGGACTGTTTCCTCCCGGGTTGTCGCGGGCGTGACTATGACGTTTTCGCGGACGATATGCGTGACTGCCGGTACAACCTCGCGCGCCTGGCGGGCAGGGGTCACCAGAATCTTTTGCACACGTTTTGTTGTCACGGCCGGTATGACGCGTTGAGTGGTCTGAGCGGGGGTGATGATAACCGTATCTTGGTAGGTTTCTGTAACGGCCGGCACGGCCTGTGACACAAAGCACTGGTCCGCCCTGGCCTGCGTCCGCAGGGCGGCCGGAACGTCATTCGGCGCTTGCTCGCGGGTAAAGGCGCCTTTTGGACAGGTGTAGTCGTGCTCTGAGGCCAGGCTGTGCGATGCTGAGGCCTCGGCGCGGTTGGGTGCGCGATCTTCACGCGCGTTGACGTGGCCACCGGCGCTGGACGCCAGGAGCACAGCGCATGTCATCAGCAAAAACCGGGTCACGACATATCCTCAATCGACATTAAGCTTAACGGCTCTAGCATGGCAGAGGTTTAGGAATGGTTTCAGCCTCTGCCTCGTTGCGGGTAAAACCCAATCCGGCCTAGGGTTGCGTGGCCAGAGCACACACAGGCTCTGGTAAAAAGAAACCCTCCTATCCGCCACCCGGCGGTGGGGTTGCCAGACGGGCTGTTTAAATAGATCGCTTTGCCGCATCTATCGGGTGCTGACCTGGATAATCTCGCGTGTGGTGCCTAAAAGCTTCACGGCGGTGAGAATCCCTGTGGCATAGGCGCCGGTATCTACGCCGATCCGCCATTCGAGGTTTGACGCAACCACCTTAGCCGAGTGTCCGTGCACGACAACATAGTCACAGGACTTTGGCGACGACAAGAAGGCCTCGCGAATCCATAGAAGGGTTTCCGCGTCTTGCAGGTCGAGCGGCAGGTCCGGGTTGACGCCGCCATGCACAAACAGGTAGTCGCCGGCAATAAACTTGATTTTGGCCTCACACATCAGCTTCATGTGCGACTTGGGGATCGATCGGATCACCTTCTGCTGGAGTTCCGGCCACTGAGAAAAGTCGGATTTGTCGGCCCCCACCAGTATGCCATAGGACGCCAGGGTCGCGGTGCCGCCATGTTCCAGCCATAACCATCCGCAACTGCTATCAAGACAAAACTTGATCAGCGCGAATTCGTGGTTGCCGACCAGGACCGCGGTGTCGCACCAGGTTTGGGTCTGCAGTCGCAGAATGGAGGTGAGGACTTCGGCGGAATTGGGTCCGCGATCGATATAGTCGCCCAGCAGGACGATACGTGGTTTTTCGCCCACCGCTTCGGCGTCGTTGCGAATGTCGAGGAGCATCTTCAGGAACAGGTCATTTCGACCATGAATATCGCCGATTGCATAGGTCAGCCGGTCAATCGACGAGCTGAATACCTGGGGTCCGTCCGGTGGCCCTGGCGTTTCGCGCGTCTTTGGCGGTGCTTTTGGCGAAAACCAGAACATCGTTATCCATTTCAGGTTTAGCGTTCGTTACCCTTGCTTCGCCAGACGAAGATGGCCGGGGCGCTGACGAGCGCTAAAAGGGCCGCCTCGCCTATTTATCCTTCTATTAACCCTAAATCCTATTGCGGTGCAAGACGGGCCCCGTTTTAGGTGAAGGCGCAATGGAGCCGTGGCCGCGCGGCCAGACCAGATCTCGGTTTTGCGCGGCGCGAGCCCTTGTATCAGAATTTTGCTTTTTGGGGCTGGGGCTTCTCCCAGGTGATCGGCTTATAGTGATCATCGCAATTGCCCACCCAAGTTTGTGAATAGGTCGCCAGTTTTTCAACCTTACCATAGGTGAAATAGATGACGATGTATTTGTTTGCCATACCTGACCGGCCACAGTACTGCCAAGCTTCCTGGTTGCCCTTAAATTCACGGTTGCCGGGCGCGCCCATGATAAGGCTGACATCTGTCTTGTTTTGTCCGGCAGCGATGTCGCCTGCGCGATCCATGCGGCCTGTGTCGAAGGCATACGCTGCGGATGTCGAAACCATGGCAGAGGCGACAACGAAAACGAGTGCGGGCTTCATCTGGTCCTCTGTCGATTCGCTTGTGATTCGTTGGGCGGGTTGCTTTTGAGCATAGTTACCAAGGGGCAACTCTGAGCGCAACTGCAACTGTAACTTTAGGCCAGACGCTTGTCCGTCGTCCGCTTCCGGCGCGGCCTCACCTGGTTTCGGCCGCTATGGGGTGGCGTCTGGGTCAGCGGTGACGCGGAAGCGACATCTGCGACGCGGCAAGGCCCAGGAGAGCCGTTGCGGCGCCTGACTAGGGGCTATGCGGGGGTGTCTCCAGCGCGCCGAGCCGCAGCCTTTGATCGCTACAAGCTGACAGAAGGTCTTTGAGAAGTGAAAGTGTGCCCAAGCCGCCGCGTCGTCTCGACGTATATACGCCTGACGCCAGCATGGTCACTAAGGTGGCAAGACGTCGGGTCCGCTGGGGGTGCTCGAACAGGTCCGCCCGTTGACCAAAAGACGTTGCGATCCTGCGGTAGAGCGCAGCACCTTGATGTGCCATCAGCGCTAAGTCGACCGCGAGATTTGAGGCACTTACCTCAAATGCCTCGGCACACTGGTATGCAAACCTTGCACGGTTGCGATAGTGGCTCACCGGCGAGTCGAGGTGCTCGGCGAGCCGATCAAGGCGACGGGTGCGCCTGGCGCCCAACACATTGTTGGCGTGCTGTCTGTAATAGGCCAGGGGGCGCTCGAGGTGGACGATGGTGCCGAAGTTTGAGGCGAGCAGGGCCACCCAGACGTCGTGGTACAGCTTGACGCCTGGCTGGTCGGGGACGTCGGGACGTAAGGCCGGATCGATCAGATCGAGCAGGGCCTTGTCGAAGGCAAGCGTAAATCCATAAACATTGCCCGGTAACGGTTGAAACGTGCCCCGTGCATAGGTTCGATTGGCGACGGCGCCATGGACCAGTCGGGTGATTGGGCGGAGCCTGGCGTCGGTTATCGTGGCGCCGTGAGCGACGAGGCTGGCCTTTTTTTGAACCAGGGTCTGATACACAATCGATAGCTTCTCTGGGAACCAGACGTCATCCTGATCGCAGAAGGCCACGTATCTTCCAGAGCACAAACGCGCGGCCTTCAAAAAATTGTCCTGAAAGCCCAGTCGTGTGTCGTTTTTCGAAAGGACGACAGGAAAGGGCGCTGTCTTGGCGAAGGCCGCCGCAATGGTCAGGGTGTCATCCGTCGAGGCGTCATCACTGATCACCAGTTCGTCAGGCCATCGTGTTTGCTTGGCCAAGCTAGAGAGCTGTGCCTCAAGGAAGGTGGCTCCGTTGCAGGTCGCCATCGCCACTGATAGTCTGGTCGGGGTCACTGACGCATTGGTATCGCAAGAAGGAGGGCCTGGCGCCATGGCAATTCTTCGGACTCCACTAGAACGATGATATCTTAGGGCCAAACGGCGGACGTATGCAAATGTGGATCACGATGGTCGTCGACATCCTCGCGCGCGACCTGCTTTTGGGCCCGTGACCGGCAGGGAAGCGGACTCAGTTAAAGAACATGGGCCGGAGAAGGCGTTTTTTCTTGAATGGCGACAACCGGCTTATCAACCGGAGGATCGACGAGGGCGGCGCGACGGGCGGTACGGACAGGCCAGCACGACTATGGGGCAGGCCATCTGTATTGGACTTGGCGCTTTGAGCGCCCTTTTGCGAGGTAAGCATGGTGTCATTCTGGAACAGGAGTGGGTCGTTCCCCATTTCACAGCAACACCAATGCCACAAAGCGGTCCCATGAAGGCGGCCGAACTGAAATGGCTGACGAAGGACCGCGATCCTGACGGCTTTCTGCGGTATGACGGTCTTCATCATCCCTTTGGAATAGCGGATATTTTGCGATTGAATCGAAGGTCACGTAACGACGTTCTGATAGTTAAGGGGTTTGCAACACTGGTGGGGTATTCTGCCTTGTAGAACAGACTGATCGATTGGATCGGCACCCGTTAGTCATCAGGTGAGTAGGCGTGCGTAACGACAAGGACAATGCTACTGCCCGCAAACCCATGGCGGTTACAGTTACGGCTGGGCAGGATTCTGGGTTTGACATTTTGTTTGAGCAGAATCCCATCGCCATGTGGATTTTCGACGCCAGCACGCTTGAATTCCTAGCGGTCAATGACGCCACCTGCGATTTATATGGTTTTAGCCGCGCGCAGTTGCTGGCGATGAATATTCTCGACCTCTACGTTGAGGAAGAGCGCGCGGCTGCGTATCAGGAAATCATTGGGTCCGAAGGTGTGTTGAATCCGGATCACCGCAGCCTGAAAGTAAAAGCCGACGGCACTCGCATTCGTGTTCTACGCTATGCGCGCCCGGTCCGGTTTCAAAACAAGGCCTGCGTCGTCGTCTGGAATATTGACGTCACCGAGCGGGAACAGGCGTCCATTGAGCTCAAGAGTACGCAAATTTTCCTTGATGCGGTCGTAGAGAGTATTCCGTCGATGGTATTCGTGAAGGATGCCTGTGACGGACGCTTCGTTCTATTGAACAAGGCCGGTGAGGCGTTACTGGGTGTCGGCCGTCATGACCTGATCGGCAAAACGGACTTTGATCTGTTTGATGCGGAAGACGCTGAACGGTTCCGGCAAGCCGACCAGGCGGTCGTCGCTTCCGGTAAGCTTGTGAGCATAGACAATGAGCCGTTGACGACGCCGACCGGTGTGCGGTCGCTCAGGACCCAAAAAGTTGGCGTGCCAGACATCGAAGGTAAGCCGCGATACCTCCTGGGAATTTCTGAAGACGTGACCGAAAAGCTGCGCGTTGAAGAGCGCAGCCGCCATCTGTCTTTGCACGATGTTCTGACCGATCTGCCAAACCGTTTGAATTTCCAGAATAGTCTCGACCGTGAGATGGACCGCAAGCGAGCGAGAGGTGGAGACTGCGCACTCTTGCTGCTTGATCTCGACCAATTCAAGGCTGTCAATGACCGGTTGGGACATCATGCAGGTGACCAGCTCCTGCGCCATGTTGCTGACCGCATGCGCTCTCAACTCGGACAAGACGACGTCGCCGCGCGCTTAGGGGGTGACGAATTCGGTATCCTCCACATTGGACAGGTCAGTGAACAAAGCGCAGAGGCGTTAGCCGTGCGCTTGATCGAGGCCATCAGTGAACCTTTCACTATCGACGGGCACTTAGTATCGGTGGGTTGTAGTGCCGGGATTGCCCTGAAGTCGAAACACGGGACGACGTCCGATGCACTTATGAAGCGGGCAGACCTGGCTCTCTACGCGGCCAAAAATGCGCGTAAGGGCGACTTCGTATGGTTCGAATTTGACATGGAGGAACGGGCTGATCATGAACGGACCCTGCGGGAGGAACTGAGCACCGCGTTGGCAAACAGCGAGCTGTTTCTTGAATACCAGCCCATTGTGAGCACTGCCACAGGAAAGCTGGAGGGCTTTGAGGCGCTCTTGCGGTGGCGACATCCGACACGAGGGCTCATCTCACCTGCCGAGTTTATACCCATTGCAGAATCGTCGGGACTTATCGAACCCATTGGGAGATGGGTCTTGAACAGGGCGTGCACCGAGGCGGCGAGTTGGTCAAGTAACGCCCGCATTGCCGTGAATTTTTCTCCGCTGCAATTCAAAGGATTCGGCCTGGTCGCGGAGGTTATTCGTGCGCTTGATCTTGCCGGCCTGGCGCCCAACCGCCTCGAGCTTGAAATTACGGAATTCGATTTTTCTGACGCACAGCGAGGAGAACATCCGCATTCTGCATCAGCTTAAAACCCTGGGTATTCGTGTGGCCTTGGATGACTTCGGAACAGGCTATTCGAGTCTGGCCTACCTCAGATGCTTCCCATTCGACAAACTTAAGATCGATCGTTCCTTCATAGCCGACCTGACCACGTCGCCGGAGAATCTTGCCATTGTCCGTGCCATTATCGGACTTGGCAAGAGTTTCGGCGCGACAGTGACTGCCGAAGGTGTTGAAACAGAAGCGCAATATACGTGTTTGGCGGCAGAAGGCTGCGAACAGGCGCAAGGATACTGGCTTGGTCGGCCGACCGGTGCGGAACAACTTCCGGGTGTTAAAGCCGATCGCCGTTCTGTCAAACGGGTGGGGCATAGGGGGCGCCTTCCCGATGTCGGTTGACATGTCAGACGACGAACGGCTGGAGGGCCGCGATCACAAAATCGTCCGTTGAATTGAGTCGTAGGCGTTCCGGGACAAGAACCTATTGACGACGTTGCTATAGAAGGCCTCGGAATCGATTGTGATGTCCAAGGTCATCTTGGCGGGCCACTCGTGCTCAGGCGGGCCCTCCGGACGGTTGGGCAGCTTCATCATCATCATCGGCGGAACGGCTGAGGCAAAGACAACACTGTGGAGGCGGCTTTGGTGGTGCGCGAGATTAAACCTGCCCTTTCGTGCCGCGGAAGCCGCGGTCCGAAGCCATGAAACGGCTCAGCATGGGGGCGATGAGGCGCGTGGCGTCTCCGACGGGCTGCCCTGTCTGCTTCGCCAAAGCGTCTCCATACGCGACGAGGTCCCTGTGCACATCGGCCGGGAGGTCTAGGGAGATCTTTATCGGTTTGTCGTCGGCCAGTGGGCCTAACTTCAACTTTGTCATGGGCCTATTCCTTATAGGGTTCGAGAACGAGGTCGCGAGCGAGGACGACCCTCAGAGGGAGACCGTTACGC